>NZ_JACASN010000004.1:0-160921 GCF_013390985.1 Acinetobacter sp. Swhac1
GTCCGGTGCTTTACAAGCCTGAACGATCTGCTGTTTAAATTCAGCACTGTATGTTCTTCGTTTTTTCGCAAGAGATGCGATGGATGTCTGATTATTTGTAGTCATAAATTTAAGTCCCCACTTGTTTCTAAGTGGGGACTAAATTAAGGCTTATAGGATGAATTCAGAAGGTGTGTTCAGCGGACGCTTACGATTTAAGCATCTTAATTTTCAATTCAGCTTGATGTTATATCTTTGTGATAAGAACAAAACCACCTTGATAGATTGAATATGCAAACAAATAGTGTGCCCGCGAAGCAATCAACATCTACAGATTTAATGATTCGCTTTTTGCATGTGGTGATGCTGCTAAGTTTTACAGGGGCTTACTTAACAGGTGATGCGGAAGAATGGCATCAGTTACATATGGCTTTTGGCTATACGTTGGGGATTAGTTTAGCTTTACGAATCGTATGGCAGGTGTTGAGTATGTTGAACAGCACACAGCCGACAGGAATTTCTAAACGTTTAGGCATGATTCAACAATTTGTAAAACGCGATTGGAAACAGCCACAGCAGTTTTTTTCATTACCGTTTTTAAAGTCAGGCAGTTCCAGTGCGTTTCAATTCAGTATTTTGTTGATTTGGTTGGCATTGCCTTTAACTGTGTTGGTTGGATTTTTCACCGATTATACCCAAAGTCATACTTTAAAAGAGCTACATGAATTTGCAGCAAATTTATTCTTAGCTGCGGTATTGGTGCATTTAGCGAGCTTAACTTTAAGCAGCGTATTGTTTAAAAAATGGCTTGCCAAAACCATGTTTTGGGGGTCGGATAAACCTGCAGTATTAACGGTGTTGATCTGGATGATTTCAGTCGCAAGTTTAGCTGGCTTCTGGTGGTGGTATTGGCAATAAATTTGGATTTAGTACGAAAGAGGCATCCTGTTAGGGTTTCTTGATCAAGTAGAAGCATCCCATCAGCATTGCTCCTATCGTTGCTAAAAGCATATCCATGTGTGCATCCCAAATATCACCTTGCTGACCATTATAATTTTCAGCATCTTCTGGCGATAAGCCAAGCGCAATGAGCCATTCCACCCATTCATAAATTAAACTGCTTGCCATGATAAATTGAATGACCAAAAGATATAAAACGATAGGTTTGTTTTTTGGAAACCAGACTTCAAACAAGCGCAATAAAACAGGATAGAGCAAAATACCATAAGCCAAATGCACAAAACGGTCATACATATTGCGTGACCAACCCATGCTCTGATCTAAATTGAAGCCAAAGCTGTGCAAAATCCAATCATTATAGGGCACATAAGAATACAGATAATGTGCTCCGACAATATGAATCAGTAAAAATATTAAATACAGCACAAAGCTAGAAAAACTCAGTCCTACTTTTTTAAACGCAATCAATAAAGCCGCGAGCATAAAAACTGTGCCTGCCTGATGCAGTAGATACGATTCAAATTCCAGTGGTTGAATACTGGCAGCAAGCATGGCGAGTATGACCAAGCCTAAAGCACAGTAATGTTGAATGCGGAATTGATTTTGCATGTGATGTTTAAGTTGGAAGATTTGTTTTATTCTAATAAAAATGCGAAGCCGAAGCTTCGCATTTTTGTATTGTGATGAATGCTTTTACAAATTAGATTTTAGCAATTAAATCTTGAATTTGTTTTGCTTGTTCAGCTGCATTACCTGTGTAAGTTGCAGGCGTCATTGTCGCTAAACGTGCGCGATCTGCTGCAGGAACGCCTTCCAACTCATTACCATTCACGAAATCTAGCATCATGTCACGTGTCATAGCTTGACCACGTGTAAGAGCTTTTAATTTTTCGTATGGTTTTTCGATGTTGTAACGACGCATCACAGTTTGAATTGGCTCAGCCAATACTTCTTGAGCATTGTCTAAATCTTCAAGAATACGTTGTGCGTTCAATTCAAGTTTGCCAATACCTTTAGAGCAAGCTTCAAATGCGATCAAGCTTTGTGCAAAACCAACACCCATATTACGCAATACAGTCGAGTCAGTTAAGTCACGTTGCCAGCGAGAGATTGGTAATTTTTCGCCTAAGTGAGCCAAGACTGCATTGGCGATACCCAAGTTACCTTCAGAGTTTTCAAAGTCAATTGGGTTTACTTTGTGCGGCATGGTTGAAGAACCAACTTCACCTTCTTTCAGTTTTTGCTTGAAGAAACCAAGTGAGATGTAGCCCCAAACGTCACGGTTGAAGTCGATTAGAATGGTGTTGAAACGACGTAGCGCATCAAACAATTCTGCCATATAGTCGTGTGGCTCAATTTGAGTCGTGTATGGGTTAAAGCTTAAACCTAAAGATTCTACAAATGCTTGAGAATGTGCAGGCCAGTTGATTTCTGGGTATGCAGAAAGGTGAGCGTTGTAGTTACCTACTGCACCATTGATTTTGCCCAAAAGCTCAACTTGCTTGAACTGTTTGATTTGACGTGCAAGACGATATGCCACGTTTGCCATTTCTTTACCCAAAGTTGTTGGGCTTGCAGTTTGACCGTGAGTACGTGACAACATTGGTTGATCTGCGTGTTTTTCTGCCAATGCAACAATCGAATCAATGATTTGCTGCATCGCTGCAACCAATACTTCACGACCATTTTTAAGCATTAAAGCATGTGACAAGTTGTTGATGTCTTCTGAAGTACAAGCAAAGTGAATGAACTCACCTGCATTTTTTAACTCATCAATGTTGGCAATTTTTTCTTTTAAGAAATATTCAACTGCTTTTACGTCATGGTTGGTGGTGCGTTCAATTTCTTTAATGCGGTTGGCATCATCTTCAGAGAAATCTGCAACAATTGCATCTAATGCAGCATTCGTTGCAGCACTGAAAGCAGGTACTTCGGTAATTTCAGGACGATTGGCAAGCGCTTGTAACCAACGCACTTCAACAGTCACACGAGCATGGATTAAACCAAACTCAGAGAGGAAAGGGCGGAGAGCATCACATTTGCTTGCATAGCGCCCATCTAATGGAGAAAGTGCGGTTAAAGCGTTCATATCGATTCCTTAAACTTTGGTATTAAACCTAAAACAAAAGCGTGTTCAGCATGGTTTAAACCACCTGATACTGTAAACGCGCCAGATCTTGAATATCACGTAATAATTTACGTTTGCTAAATACCATGCCCCATGAACTGCCACCAAGTTGACGCCAAAGGTGTGCCATTTGTAAGCCTGTAAAAAGCGAAGCTCGAATTCGGTTGGTATGTGCAGAATCCTTAAATGCTTCTGCATTGCCACGTACCATAATGCGCGGGTTAATTTGTCCCGCAGTATCGACATAGGTTTGGGCTAAATTGGCAATAATACTGGGATGCAAATAGTTATGATCAAAAAATGAAAGTTGTTTTAAGATTTTTTGCTGTGACTGCTCAATAATTTCGACGTATTTAGGATTGCTATACACTTTCTTTTCTAATTGTAAGAGTGCCATCGCATACGACATGGGTAGTTTGGTATTGGATAGTTTAGGTAAACGCGATTTAGGAGCAGTATTAAAAGGTTGGTTGATGCTGCTTTCTAGCGTTTTTAAACCCAAAGAAATATCGGCCAAATGATTAAAAAAATCCAAAGTTTGCGAACTGTGATTGCTACTTGGACGGATATTTAAACTGGCTTTAATTAATTGCTCAAAATAAAAGTTACCGCTTTCACCAATACTTTGTCTGCCTGTGAGTGCAGTCATGTGCGTGAGCTGGGTGGCTTGAAACACACCCGCTAACGCCAAGGCACGATTTTGGCGAACATTCAGAGTTGGTGACTGTTGAAACGGTAACTCTGTCATCCAAAACAATCCTTAAATAAAATCGGGTTTAGGTGCATTGGTATGGTGAATCACACCACCGCCTAAACACATTTCGCCTGAATAGAATACGACACTTTGACCAGGAGTGACTGCACGTTGTGGTTCATCAAATTCCACACGTACACCGCCAGGCATGCTGTCATCATTGAAAATTACACAGTCCTGATCATCTTGGCGATAGCGAGTGCGACAAGTACAACGGAAGCCTGACGCTGGAATTTCTTGTTCACCTGCCACCCAATCAATTGCTTCGCTCCATAAAATAGTGCTTTGCATGAGTGGATGTTCATGACCTTGACCAATCACTAAACGATTGTTTTCAATATCTTTATGCAGGACAAACCATGCACCTTCAGCAACACCTTTTAAGCCGCCAATACCAATCCCGCCACGCTGACCGAGCGTATAGTACATTAAGCCGTGATGTTCACCAACCTCTTTGCCATCGTCTAAAACAATTTTTCCAGCTTGAGCAGGCAAATATTGTTTTAAGAAATCATTAAAGCGACGTTCACCAATAAAGCAAATCCCTGTCGAGTCTTTTTTCTTGGCAGTGACTAAATCTAGTTCTTCGGCAATTTTTCGGACTTGCGGCTTTTCAATTTCGCCCACAGGGAACAAGGTTTTATTGATTTCACGACCATGCACTGCATGTAAGAAATAGGTCTGATCTTTATTTTTATCTAAACCACGTAACAGTGGAGCGTAGGCTTCACCTTTGGAGTTGTACTGCGTTTCACCACGACGAGCGTAGTGGCCTGTAGCAATAAAATCTGCACCTAAATTCATGGCGTGATCTAAAAAAGCACGGAACTTAATTTCTTTATTACATAAAATATCTGGGTTTGGCGTGCGTCCTGCGGCATATTCGGCAAGAAAATGCTCAAAAACTCGATCCCAATATTCCATCGCAAAGTTGGCTGTATGCAATTTAATGCCTAGCTTGTCGCACACCGCTTGCGCATCGGCAAGATCTTCCATTGCGGTGCAATATTCGGTGCCGTCATCTTCTTCCCAGTTTTTCATGAAAAGCCCTTCAACTTGATAACCTTGTTGAAGTAGAAGTGCAGCAGAAACAGATGAATCTACACCACCTGACATACCGACGATGACACGTTGTTGCATAGGATTAGGCATCCAAACTAGAAATAAGGGGAGAATTTTGGTGCTCGTAAATGAGCGATAAAGGATAAGATTGACCACTGAGCGCATCTTGAACCGCTTTCAGTACCAACGGACTTCGGGCACGTGCCGATTCAGCCAGTTCATCTGCAGACATCCACACAGTACCGATAATATCGGAATCGAGCTGGGCTTGCGCATCATGTTGCAGCGATTCGGCTAGAAAGCAGAAGCGATAATAGGTGCGGTCAGGAAACATAGGCGGAGTATAGCTATAAATACCGAGTAAGGCATTAATTTTCACCCGATGCCCAGTTTCTTCCATGGTTTCACGTATTGCTGCTTCAATTAAGCTTTCGCCAGCTTCAACATGCCCTGCAGGCTGATTAAACACGCTATGCGTCACACCTTCTGTATGTTCTTCAACAAACAGGAATTTTCCGTTTTTTTCGATAACGGTGGCGACAGTAACGTGAGCAGTCCAAGCGGTCATTGAAAAGCACCATGGGGTAAAACGCATATTCTACAAAATTTAGGGGGATGTGGCTATGTTGAAAGGGGATTTCTTTAAAACTGTAAATGTAGGTTTGTGTAGTTGTGGGAAGATGTGAGGGGTACTTTGTTCTTTGATTCATTTGGTGATGCTGGATGTGATCTCATTTGCGCTAGGTGTTGTTGCCAAAGTCAAAGCTATTGCACAAATAGAAAAAGAGGCAGATATTGACCGTAAAGCTTTGTATAAAACTCTAAGTCAAGATTCAGCCTCTCGATTTGATAAGATTAATCATGTCATTCATACACTGAGTTTAAAATTAACGGTGCAGAACGTGTAATCCTTCAAATTACAACAATCAAAAAGAACTTTGAGGGGGGTTGTTGATAATTCCCCGCCACTTTTACATAGTGTCGTGCAGAATAAGGTAAAAACTCTTTTTCCTTGTCAGTTAAAGGACGAACTTTTTGCACAGGGCTACCCACGTACAAATAACCACTTTCCAAACGCTTACGCGGAGGTACTAAAGACCCTGCGCCAATCATCACATCATCTTCAATAATGACATCATCCAAAACAATTGTGTTGATGCCCAATAACACCCGATTGCCAATGGTGCAGCCGTGCAAGGTCACACCATGTCCAACCGTGACATCTTCGCCAATAATCAGCGGTGAACCTTCAGGTTTGTCGGCTTTTTTATGGCTGACATGCAGCATGGCATGATCTTGTACATTGGAATTTTGACCAATCCGAATATGGTTGACATCCCCACGAATCACAGCAAATGGCCAAACCGATACATTTGCGGCCAAATGCACATCACCAATTACCACCGACAATTCATCTACATAGCAGCTAGCGTCAATTTTTGGGGTTTGCTCTAAATAAGCACGCACATTTTTTTTCATGATGGACAAATCTTTAGCTTATAAATTTAGGATTGAGGACAGTATAAAATAAAAAAGCACACATGCGGGCATGTGTGCTTTGCGCTTTAGTCTAAGCTTATGAATCTTAGAATAAGTTGCTAAAGAATTGTTTGATATGGTCTAGCATACGTGCAAAGAAACCCGCTTCTTCCACTTCCTGCAACGCCACCAATGGTTTTTCAGCAATCACTTTACCATCTAAGGTTGCGACATATTTACCAATCACTTGACCTTTTTTCAAAGGAGCAGTCAATTTAGGTTGAACCACCAATTGAGTTTTAATTTGGTTGGCTTTGCCTTTTGGCATGGTCACGTTAAAGTTTTCTGGCAAACCAATTTGTGCTTCTTTGCTTTTACCGTACCATACTTTTGCTTTAGCTAAGACTTGGTTGGCAGGCTGTACACGTACAGTTTCGTAGTTTGCATAACCCCAAGCTAACAATTCACGAGTTTGAGTTGCACGAGCTTGCATGGTTGGCGCACCAAAAATCACCGAAATTAAACGCATTGGGCCACGTTTAGATGAAGTGGTTAAGCAGTAACCCGCTTCGTTGGTATGACCTGTTTTTAAACCATCCACGCTTGGGTCGGTATATAACAGGGCATTACGGTTGCCTTGTTTAATTCCATTAAAAGAAAACTCTTTTTCAGAATAAATTGGGTAGTATTTTGAGCTGTCATGGATGATGTGCTGCGCTAAAGTCGCCATATCTTTTGCGGTAGAAAAGTGACCTTCAGCAGGCATACCCGTAGAGTTCATAAACTGGGTATTGCTCATGCCAATACGTTTGGCTTCTTCATTCATCATGTGAACGAATGTGCCTTCATTACCTGCAATGTGCTCTGCCATGGCTTTAGATGCATCGTTGCCCGATTGCACGATAATTCCGCGTAGCATTTCAAGTACGGTTGCTGTGCCATTTAAAGGAACATACATACATGATTCTGTGCTGCTGCCACGACACCATGCAGACTCATTCATGCGGACTTGTTCATCTTCCGTGAGTTCGCCTTTTAATAACTTTTGTTCAATGATGAAACTAGTCATCATTTTGGTCATTGAGGCAGGGGCGAGTTTTTCGTTTTCATTTTTTGAAGCTAAAATTTGTCCCGTCTCATAATCCATCAAAACGTATGATTTGTTATTGAGTTCTGGTGGTGTAGCTAAGACAGTTGCTGCATAAGAAAAGCTTGGTAATAGTAATAATGCAGCAAGGGCGCTTTTTGGGGTCATTCTAAGAGGTTCCAATACTTGAGGTATGCACAAAAGAGCTAGCATTTTAGGGCAAAGCTCAGCCGACTTCTATGGGAGAAATCGGCTTATTGATAAAAGTATTGTAACCAAATTGTATTATCTGCTATATGCTGTCAATTCTTGGCAAATTGCTTGGTTTTTGGCTGTTCCAGCAGCTTTGGCATCGGCACGGGCTTCTTTTAAAATTGGCTGGAAGCTTTTTTGTTTGCTGAGTTTACTTAAGGCAGTAACAGCGTCTTTTTCTTTAGGCATATATTCTTGGGCAAGTTTTGTATAACCCTGATGAAATTGATCTTGTTCTTTGACTAGTGAAGGGCAAACTTCAGATAACACATAAATAGCGGCTAATTCTTGCTGAGTCACTTGTTGTAATGGCGTCACTTCAATATTTTCTTCTTGCGCAATTGCGGCTTGACTTAAACCCAAACTGAGCGCAACTGCGCCAAAAAAATGAACTGCACGTGAATTTTTTAAGCCAGAAAATTGCATATCAAGTACCTTAAATATTGTTTGAACTGAATCTACCGATTCATTTAAGTGCTTATAAGATGAATCATTTATTTGCGAATTGAAAGAGTGAAAATGTATTAAAGCTGTGTGATCTGAGCGCAAATCATGTATAAAAAGTGAAGATTAAAGTCTGAAATTTGAAAATCAGTGGCTTGATATAAAGCGTAAAATAATAGTGGAAAAATACCAGATATAAAAACTAAGCATAAAATTTAAGGCAAACTTTGAAAGTTTGCCTTAAAGGGTGAGTATGCAAAATTATTTACAGGCTCAAAATAGTATTTAAATCATGTGATTTAAAGTGCTAATTCTAAAGCTTCCTGACACACTACTTTTTGCTCTTCTTTGGCTGTATCTTTTGCTGCTTCACGCGCTTCAGCTAAAACGGATTGATATTCTGCGTCGGCTTGTAGTTTGGCAAGCGTCATGTTCGATTCTGAATAATCTTGTAGATAAGTTTGAATCAGTGCTTGAATATTGGCATCTAATTTTGCATTTTTTCCAATCAGTGCAGGGCACATTTCAGTCATGACTTGTGCCGCTGCAACATCTTCTTTCACAATCGTATTGGCTTCTGCTGCAGTCAAATCTTCTGCAATTACAGACTGCGTTAATACAGCAGCAAAACCTAGACCCAATAAACGACGAAATGACAAAGCTAAAATCATGAGAATCACATATATTTTTGGATGGATGTTAAGCGCTAAATATATATAATCTTTTGTATATTTCAATGAAATGTGCTGATCAGTCATTTTGTTGTCGTGTGCTTATTAAATGTGCTTAGGCATGAATCAGGCACAAACAAGTTTAAGATTGAACCGACGTTGCTATATTTTAGTATATAACCTTTATATTTGTTTTATCTGAGATTTTTCTGTGAATATTTTGATAGCCAATGATGATGGCGTGTTTGCACCTGGTATCCAAGCTTTGGCGAAAGCCTTAAAACCTTTGGGTCGCGTGGTGATTGTTGCACCCGAAAGTGAACGCAGTGGTTTTTCGAGTGCGCTGACTTTAGACCGACCATTACGTCCTGTGCAAATTGCTGAAGATGTCTGGGCAGTGAATGGTACACCTGCAGACTGTGTCTATTTGTCGATGAATGGATTGTTCGATTTCGAATTTGATTTGGTGGTCAGCGGCATTAACAGCGGTGCAAATCTAGGGGATGATGTACTGTACTCAGGCACAGTCGGTGCGGCATTTGAAGGACGTTTGATGAAACAGCCTGCGATTGCGGTATCACTTGCAGGGCATAATGTACGTGCTTATCAGCATCCGCAAGATTATATGCAGGCAGCGCAGTGGGTACATGACTTTATTGCTCAAGGTTTACCAAGTTTACCTGCACGACATATTTTTAATGTGAATATTCCAGATGTGCCAGTGTTGCAGGGCACAAAAATTACCTATCAAGGACAGCGTACCCAATCTAAGCCAATTACTAGTCAGGTCGATCCACGAGGGCGTCAAGTGTATTGGATTGGTTTGTCGGGCGAGGCAGTGGCTGCACCGAAAAAAGGCTTAACTGAAATTGAGTCTGATTTTTTTGCGGTAGCAAATGGCTATGTCAGCGTGACACCAATTCAGATGGATGCCACCAATTATGACGTTTTGCAATCATTGCACAGTCAATTTTCCCAAATTGGCTAACTAATGTTATAACTTTGTGAAAAAGTAGCTTGTAAGCCTCATTACAAGGACTTTTTTGCTACTCTTAGCGCAATAGAAAATATTTAGAATTTGTAGAGAGGAAAGAATGCCTGTGGTGTTTCAGTATCGTTTATTTAGCACACCAACAGCATTGTTGAAAACCTTAGTGTTATCAAGTGCTGTTGTGGCTACCGTCGTGTTGAGTGGTTGTGCCTCTAAACCTCAAGTGAATAATTCTGCACGTTATGCAACAGCGCCGAATTTTTATACTGTACGTTCAGGTGATACTTTAAGTGGTATCGCTGCACGTTATGGTTTGAGCTATCTCAGCATTGCAGAAATGAATGATATTGCACCGCCGTATCGTATTTATGTCGGGCAGTCGATTCGTTTGAAAGCGGGCAATGCACCACGTACAACAAGCACTCGCCCTGTAACGCAGGCTGCACCAATTCAACGTCAAACAGTCACTTTACCAACGACACCTGCACCGGTAACATCGACTACAACCACGACCACTAGCTCAACAACACCAAGTACACCGGTGCGTAGCAGCACATTGCGCTGGGTGAAACCATCTCAAGGTGCTGTGATTGCACAGTTTAATTTGGCAAGTAATATCAAAGGAATTCGTTACGGTGGCAATGTAGGTGACCCAATTTATGCCGCAGCAGATGGGCAGGTGGTTTATGCTGCAGATGGCTTAAAAGAATATGGAAACTTGATTTTAATCAAGCACATTGATGGTTATATCACCGCCTATGCACATAACAGTAAGATGAATGTGAGCAGTGGTCAAAACGTAACAGCGGGTCAAAAAATTGCAGAAATGGGCTCTTCGGGTGCTACACGTACCATGTTGGAGTTTCAGGTACGCCTAGATGGTAAGCCAATCAATCCGACTAATGTTTTACCAATAAATTAAATTTTGCAAATACAAAACATAAATTTCACCGTATAATACAATAGGTTGCTTTTATCGAAAGATAAGAGCACCTGTATAATTTCAGAGGGAATTTATGTTAGATCAACTTCGAGCAATGGGTGTATTTGCTTGTGTTGTTGAAAAAAGCTCGTTTAGCGGTGCAGCGCGTGATCTAGGGATCACCACAAGTGCCGTCAGTCAACAAATCCGTTCATTAGAACAAGAAATGGAAGTCACACTTCTGCATCGTTCTACTAGAAAACTGAGTTTGACTGAAGCAGGACAAGCTTTTTTCCACAGCTGTCAAGAAATGCTCGCCGCTGCTGAGCGCGGAAAAATCCGCATTAATGAATTAAGAGATGATTTGGTCGGTGATTTAAGAATTGCCACCACTCCAGAATTAGCCACGAACCATGTGATTCCCGCACTTTCTCATTGGCTGTCTGCCCATCGTGGCTTGTCTGTACATCTAGAAACCGACAATCAATACATTGACCTGATTGATGGTCGTATTGATATTGCGCTGCGTATGAGTCCAAAAATTGAAGATCAAAACCAGCATGTGATTCCTATTGCACATATTGACCAAGTTTTAGTTGCATCACCTAGTTATTTAAATCAAACTGCACCCATTTCACGTCCTGAAGATTTAAAACATCATGAGTTAATTCCATTGACCATTATGAAAAATTTTCAGCAACTCAATTTTAAGCATATCAGCACTGCAGAAAGTGTGGATGTAGAGTTGGGCTCGCGTCTATCGACCAATAATGTGTTGGTGTCTAAATCTTTGTGTATGCAAGGGCATGGGCTTGCGCGAATTTTGCATTTGGATATTCAAAAAGATTTGCTTAATGGCAGTTTGGTTGAAATTTTGCCTGAGTGGAAATTACCCGCATTTACTTTGTATGCAATCATTTCTAAGCACGAACAGCAACCGATGAAAGTACATCGCTGTTTGGAAGCTTTAAAACAATATTTTTCTCAATTGCCGGGTGGGCGAGTGTTTCAAGAAGCATCTTAATTGAATGTTGATAATATACTGATCGACCATTTAGTTAGCAAAAAGCCGCAGTTCAAACTGCGGCTTTTTGTTAGGGATTTATTTAACCCAAGAACTTTTTAATCATTGCTACAAGGCGTTCAATCAGTTGATCTGCCTGAGCCTGTGTAATGTTTAAAGTTGGTAATAAACGCACCACAGAACCTGCAGTTACGTTAATAATCATTTTGTATTCATCGCGGGCAATATCAACCAATTCTGCACATGGTTTTGGTAGTTCAATACCAATCATCAAACCAAAACCACGCACGCTTACATTTTGGTCTGCTAATTGTTGACGCAATTGTTCCACAATATAGCCGCCCATTTTTGCTGCATTTTCTACCAAGTTTTCTTTCTGGATGGTGTCAATCACGGTATAAACGACACGTGAACCAAGCGCAGTACCGCTATAGGTGGAACCATGATTTCCTGCGGTAAGAACGCCCACACCGCGACCTTGTGTCATCACCGCACCAATTGGGAAACCGTTGCCCAAACCTTTGGCAGTAGTCAGAACGTCAGGCACAATATTGGTGTGTTGATAAGCAAAGAATTTACCTGTACGACCATTTCCTGTTTGCACTTCATCTAGCATCATCAGCCAGTTGTGTTGATTGCATATGCGACGGATATCTTCTAGGTAACTAAAACCTTGTGGTGCAGTATTCACACCGCCTTCACCCTGAATCGGCTCGACTAAAATAGCTACAATATCAGGATACTGAATCGCAGCTTCTTCAATGGCTTCGACATCACCAAAAGGCACACGAATAAAACCTTCAACCAAAGGTGCAAAACCTTCCTGAACTTTTTTATTGCCTGTTGCAGATAGGGTTGCCAAGGTACGACCATGGAAAGAATGATCGGCCACAATAATTTTAGGATTGGCAACGCCTTGCATATGACCAAACTTACGTGCAATTTTAATTGCGCCTTCGTTAGATTCTGCACCACTGTTTGAGAAGAACACTTCTTCCATGCCTGCAACTTGAGCTAGTTTTTGTGCAGCAGCAGTTTGCCATGGCACCTCAAACAAGTTACTGGTGTGAATTAAAGTAGCCGCCTGATCGGCAATGGCTTCGGTAATTGCAGGGTGTGCATGACCTAAACCACATACGGCAATGCCTGTAAGTGCATCTAAATATTCTGTGCCATCTTCAGTATAAAGATAAGAACCTCGACCGCGGACAAAGCTGATCGGCTGACGGCCAAATACAGGCATCAAATGTGATGGTTGATCAGTTTGCACAGGAGCAAGGGTAATGTTATTCATGACTAACTCTTATCTGTTAGGTTGGAGGGAAAAACTTATATAAGCAAAATCTACTGCAGATGAAAAGCCTAATTGTAAATAAAATTGGATTTATTGCTTTAGACGTACTGTTTTGCTCGGTTTTGGGTATAATGCCACACAGATGAGTTGAGGATTTACCAATGACTGAACAAGTACGCGATACCGAAGCGTTAATTCGTGAACAAATTGCTAAACATGCTGTTCTTCTTTACATGAAAGGCACACCACAATTTCCACAATGCGGTTTTTCTGCGCGCGCAGTAGAAGCACTCAGTCAAATTGGTCGTCCTTTTGCTTATGTGAATATTTTAGAAAATCAGGATATTCGTACCACTTTGCCAAAAATTGCCAACTGGCCAACTTTCCCACAATTGTGGATTAACGGTGAGTTGATTGGTGGTAGCGATATTATGTTGGATATGTTCCAGAAAGGTGAGTTAAAGCCTTTAGTTGAGCAATACAGCCCAGCACCTGAAGCTTAAAGTATTGGACTTGGGTCACACTAGACCAAAGTCATCCATACAAAAAAGTTGATATAAAAAAAAGCGCCTTGGCGCTTTTTTTATATCTGGAATTCACTTGAATAGCTGATTTGAATCACTGCACTTAGTTTACCGCAGTACTTTCAGTTGCAAGTTCAGCAGTTTCAGCCGACTCAGCAGTGACTTCATCAGAAGTTGCCGCATCAGATGGTTCAGCCGATTTCTGTTTTTTCTTGGCTTTTTGCGCTTTGTCCTTTTTCTCTGGGTCTTTTTTGTCCTTTTCTTTCTTGGACTTTTTCTTTTTCTTTGGCTCTTCTTCAATTTCAGCACCATCTTCAATGGCTTGCCAATACTCAAGTTGTTCCATTACTGCAGCGTAAATTGAACCTTTACTGTAACGTCCTTTTTTAGTGAGTTTACCCACAGGACGCGCCATTAAAATTTCTAAGGCTTGGTCAATGGTATCAATGGCGTGAATGTGGAACTGACCTTGTTCTACCGCTTCAATCACATCTTTACGCAACATAAGGTGCTGCATATTTTGACGTGGAATAATCACGCCTTGCTTGCCAGTTAAACCTTGCAGTTTGCAGGCATCAAAGAAACCTTCAATTTTTGCATTCACGCCACCAATTGGCTGTACTTGACCAAGTTGGTTCATGGAGCCTGTAATGGCCCAAGATTGGTCAATAGGTAGTTGGCTGATTGCAGAAATCAAAGCAGAAAGCTCTGCCACTGTTGCACTGTCACCATCAACCTGACCATAACTTTGCTCAAAGGCAAGGGCAGCAGAAAAATGTAAAATTTGCTCACGGCCAAAATGTGCTTTGAGGAAACTGGCCATCAACAACACGCCTTTGGCATGTAAAGAACCGCCAAGTTCAACACTGCGTTCAATATCTAAAATATCGCCGCCGCCTTGATAGACTGAGGCGGTTAAGCGCGAAGGTAAGCCAAACTCGACATCGGCATAGTGAATGACCGACAGGGCATTAATTTGCCCCAAACGATGTCCGCGAGTTTCTATTAACTGCGTACCGCGTGATAAATCTTGCCAGTACAGTTCTCTTAAATAGCCTAAGCGATATTTGCGATGATCCAGTGCGGTATTGATATGCTGTTCGGAAACCGTTTTATCGCCCGCCTGTGCCGCATGGTGATGCGATTCACGAATTAAATCCCCCAAGGTGAGGGCATGTAAGGAGAGTGAGCTTTGATCTTCAGCTTGACGGCTTGAGTCAGTCAGTAAAGCTGCCAAAGCAGAACGGTCAAATGGTAATAATTTGTCAGATTGCACATAGTCGGCAATCAGCTGCATATATGCCTGCTCGTTTTCGTCATTACGTTGTAATGTATCGGTAAAGTCGGCACGGATTTTAAACACGCTGCCAAGTTCGGGTTCTAGCTCTAAAATTTCATAATAAATTTCAGGCTCTGCCAGTAAAATCACTTTAATATTTAGTGGAATGGCTTGTGGTTCAATGGAAATGCTGCCTGTTAAAGTTAGCATGTGTTCCAAAGATGAAAGTTTCAATTGCCCCGATTTTAAAGCGCGTTTCAGTCCTTGCCATGCATAAGGCTGTTCCAGTAACTGCTCTGCTTCGAGCATCAAAAAGCCGCCATTGGCTTTATGTAAGCTACCTGCACGAATTAAGGTGAAGTCAGTGGTAATGGTGCCGTTTTGCGTGAGTTGTTCTACATGCCCCAATAAATTGTAATGGGTTGGAAAATCTTCAAAAATAACAGGTACACCGCTGTTGGGTTTGTGCGTCACAATAATATTGGCTTGGTAGCGCGCAGGAATACGGCTAAAGGTGCCAGGACGGAAATCATCTTCTTCCTGTTCTAAAACAAACTCGACATTATTAATAATATCTTCGGCATAGTATTGTAAATATTCAGTCAAACCTTCGACACTAGGATATTTATTTTGAATAATATCAATGCGTGGCATTACCACTTGTTTGGCAATATCACGGTTCAGGTCTTGTACTTTGTCACGTGCGTCATCTTCTAAATCGCCTAAATGCAAACCCAAACGCTCCAGTTTTTTATTCATATAACGAATATTGGACGCAATTTCTGCACGGGTTTTGCTGTCCAAGGCGTTAATATCTTCCTTAGACATTTCCTGCATTTTGTCATTTTTCAGATGCACGGGTACAAAGCAATGTTCATCTTCCTGCGCAATCAGTTTTAAATCGAGTTCTTCACCTTCACTGGTCAGCTCAATTAAGGCTTGTTGCTGTTCATCACCCGCTTGCTGACGAATCATTTCAATGCGGTTGTGATAGGTTTCTGCGGTAAAGCGACGTTCGAGTTGCTTTAAAATAGTTTGCCAAGTTTGATGTAACAAACTTTGAAATTTAGGCGCTTGACCTGCAGGCAGTTGCAAGGCAATCGGTTGGCGCGGGTGTTTGAAATTATTGACATAAACCCAGTCATTCGGTGTGGGCATGCTCTTGGCATGTTGCTGCAGCAAACGCTTGACCATGGTACGTTTGCCCAATCCCGCCGTACCCACTGCAAAAATATTGTAGCCAGAATATGGCAGGGAAATACCTGCTTCCACCGAAGCGCGTGCCCGATCTTGTCCTAAAAAATTATTCAGCGGTTTAATGCGTCGGGTCGAAGCGGGAATGTTATCGTAATTTGGAATATGGGTTAGTTGTGTTGCTTTGAGTCGTGTATTTTCTAAAGTCGTTTGTATTTCGCTTTGTTCAAAGGCAGAGCTGAGAAGCGGTTGTTGTTCATCTTGCGCTGCTGTTGTTGTGTTGGTTGTCATTGATGGGGTGATTTGATCAAGTCTTTGGGTCACTGTAGAAATCCAAAACGAAATATTGCAGTTAGAAGTTTAAAGGTATACAGGTTTAAGCGGAAAATTCAAGCTAAGCCGTAATTTTTACTACAAAATGACAAGGCTGTTGTGGATAATTTCATAAATACTGTTGAAACAGAAGCTATTCCGCGATTGAATAACAACAATTTGACTTGATAGAAAATAATAATCGAATGACCACACAACAGACTGGGCAAACTTCAGCACAAAATACAGGGTGGAAAGCTGCATTTACGGCATTTTTAGACCGTCGTGCGCTGATTATGCTGTTTTTGGGCTTCTCTGCAGGTATTCCAATTTTACTGATTTTTTCCAGTCTATCTTTGTGGTTGGGCGAAGCAGGCATTGACAAAAGTGCGGTCACTTTCTTTAGTTGGGCTGCTCTAGGTTATTCCTTTAAATTTGTTTGGGCACCATTGATTGATGAATTACCCGTACCCTATTTAACCAAAAAACTAGGGCGACGTCGGGCATGGCTGCTCATTGCTCAATGTTTAATAGTCTGTGCAATTGCAGTCATGGCATTTTCTGACCCAGCTTTGGGGCAGGCACATTTATATCAAATGGCATTGGGTGCAGTATTACTAGGCTTTTCTGCAGCCACGCAAGACATTGTGATTGATGCTTACCGTATCGAATTGGCTGAAACTCAAATGCAAACCGTGTTGGCATCGACTTATAACGCGGGCTATCGCATTGGGATGATTGTTGCAGGGGCAGGTGCTTTATTTTTGGCTGCATCTTTAGGTACTGCTAAAGGCAACTATATTTATAGTGCATGGAAAATTACTTATTTGGCGATGGCTGCGGTGATGCTGATTGGCATTATCACGACTTTGGTGATTCGTGAACCGCAAGTGAATCGGGTCAGCAAACATTATCAACGACGCGACTATTTTCGTCTGGTGACAGTATTTTTTGTTGCGGTATTCAGTTTTGTATTGTGCTACGTCTTTTCGGGTAATTTTACCGAAGCCTTAAAACAACAATTCCAACTCAAAGATGCATTTTTATTATTTTCTATAGAAGCTTTACGTTTTATTGCATCGGGTGCGGCTGCTGTAGGCATGGGCACAATTTTGGTCAAATTGGGCGCAGTCAATAAACAGATGGCATTTGAAACATGGGTGCATCCTGTTGCAGATTTCTTTAAACGCTACGGCATGAAACTGGCACTGGTGTTATTACTCTTGATTGGTTTTTATCGAGTTTCAGACATTATTGCAGGTGTAATTTCCAATGTGTTCTATCAGGATTTGAACTTTAGCAAAGAACAAATTGCCGAAGCGGTTAAGGTTTATGGGGTCATTTTCAGTTTAGTGGGTGGCTTCTTGGGCGGTTTACTGGCACAGCGTATGAACATTATGAAATTAATGTTTGTTGGCGCGGTGTTGGCATCATCCACCAATCTTATTTTTATTGGTCTGGTGAAGTCAGGACAGCAACTGAGCGATGTGCAAGTTTCTGTGGGGCAGCAACAATATCAAACCCAGGCCGATGAAGTTGGATATTGGAAAGTGGCTGTGCCTAGTCAGGTTTTAGCAACACAGGATGAAATTCAGGTACGTGCGCAATACCAAACGGGCGATACGCCGTCACGTTTAGTGTCGATGCCGTATTTGCACCAAACTGAGATTGAAACTGCACAACTCCAGTTTTTACCACTGACTTCGGATAATCGTATTAGCGAAAATGAAGCCAGCAACAGTATTGTCGTACGTGGGCAATATGCAGGGCCTGCCTTAACCGAACAGCAAAAAATTGTACTGCAGCTAGATGGTCAAAATTTTGATGCAAAACTAGATGCACAAGGAATTTTTACGGCAGCGATTGCAGGGCAGCTTTTGGCAGACTCACCAAGTAAACAACTGCAAGCCGTATTATTGAATAGACAGCAAACAGTACAACAACACAGCCAAACCTATCAGGTCGATTTAAACACACATGAAGGCAATGCTTTGGATGTAGATATACAACCTTTGTCGATCGTTCAATCATCTTCAAACAATATGGTTGAAATTCAGGGCAAGGTGATTAAGCCATATAGCACAGCATGGTTATATTTTGCGATTATTGTCGATAACTTGGCTTCAGGTTTAGCGGGCGCGGCTTTTATCGCATTTTTATCCAGTTTAACCAGTGTGTCATTTACTGCTGTGCAATATGCAATTTTTAGCTCACTCATGACCTTGACTCCTAAGATTTTAGGTGGTTATTCAGGTACTATAGTGACCAATATTGGTTATCCAAACTTTTTCCTCATGACCACATTAATTGGAATCCCTATTTTAATTTTAGTGGTGTGGGTGGCGAAATTGTTACGTGACCATCAACACATACAAGCAAAACCGATTGAACAAAAGGATGAATGACATGCGCATGCTGCATACCATGATACGTGTAGGTAATTTAGAGCAATCATTAAAATTTTATACAGAAGTTTTAGGCATGACTTTGCTGCGTAAGCGTGATTATGAAGAAGGTCGTTTTACCCTTGCTTTTGTAGGCTATGGCGATGAAGAAAATCACACCGTTTTGGAGTTGACGCATAACTGGGATACAGACAGCTATGATTTGGGCAATGGTTATGGTCATATTGCAATTGCGGTAGACGATGCCTACAAAGCATGTGAAGAAATTAAAGCGCGCGGCGGCAATGTGGTACGTGAAGCAGGGCCAATGAAAGGTGGTGTAACTGTCATTGCTTTTGTTGAAGACCCAGATGGTTATAAAGTTGAATTGATTCAGCAAGATCAGAACGCACGTAATAACTAAGTCTTCATCAGTGAAGCAGTAAAAACCAAACCTTTATGGCGCAATAAACTGAATGTTGTTCAGTATTCATTTTGAAAATATTGAACATCGCCTGAAAATGCTCGCTTTTTGAATATTGCTCAGTAATATACCTTTATCGAAAGGTAAAAATTGCTGGGCTTTTTTGCAACAGTAAAAGAATATACAGGATGTGTTTATGTTGAAGTTATTGGCATTGGATCGCTTTACCATTCTTTTGTTTGTGATGGTCATCCTCGCCAGTGTCGTGCCTGTGTCAGGGCAAGCAGCCGAAGTTTTTAGTGTGATTACGACAGTTGCCATTGCAATCTTATTCTTTTTACATGGGGCGAAATTATCACGTGAAGCTGTCATTCAGGGCATGATGCATTGGAAATTGCATGCGTTGGTATTTACTTTTACCTTTGCGTTATTCCCAATTTTAGGTTTGCTGGCAAAGCCAATTCTAGTGCCAATGCTCGGGCAGGAGCTGTATTGGGGCTTTTTGTTCATGTGCTTTTTGCCTTCAACCGTGCAATCTTCAATTGCCTTTACGTCAGTGGCAAAAGGCAATGTTGCCAGCGCAGTCTGCAGTGCGTCATTCTCTAATTTAATTGGGATGTTTATTACCCCAGTTTTAGTAGGCATCTTTATTTTAGGGCAGTCTGAACACGGTTTTGACCCGACAAATTCGATTATTCAAATTACTTTATTGTTATTGGTGCCATTTATTTTGGGGCAGTTATTACGTCCTTATGTTTTTCCTCAGATGTTGAAATTACCAAAGCTGGTCAAGGTATTTGATCAGGGTTCGATTTTGATGGTGGTTTATGGTGCATTTAGTGGGGCAGTGGTAGCAGGATTGTGGCATCAAGTTAGTGGTATGACTTTATTGCTGTTGATTATTGCTTGTTCCGTGTTATTGACCCTTGTGATGTGGTTGGCGTGGGTTGTGCCGCAATGGTTGGGTTTTGCACGTGAAGACCAAATTGCCGCATTTTTTTGTAGCTCCAAAAAAACCTTAGCCAGTGGTGTACCGATGGCGCAAATTTTATTTATTGGGCAGCCGTTGGGGATGATTGTTTTACCGATCATGATTTTCCATCAAATTCAGTTGATGGTGTGCGGTGTGATAGCCAATTATCTCGAAAAGCAGCCCGATTCGACTGAACCTCAGGAATTAAATTCCTAAGAATAATTAGCTTTAAAATATTTTATTCCGTATAATATTGCCCAACTTGTTGTGCTTAGCTCTGACGGTATCCGTCTCGGTGGGCCAAAAGAATGGTCTGTTGTGGTGTTGGTCTGCTTTTAAAGCATGTCCTCATTTTTTTAATGAGAGTGACCAATTGCGATGACAGCTTAAGCCTTCTTAAATCTTAGGAGTAATCGACGATGCGCGCCGATATTCACCCAAAATATGAAAAATTAGTTGCAACTTGTTCTTGCGGTAACGTAATCGAAACTCGTTCAGCAGTTGGTAAAGAAACTCTTTATCTTGACGTATGTTCTGCATGCCACCCGTTCTACACTGGTAAGCAAAAGAACGTTGACACTGGCGGTCGTATCGACAAGTTCAAACAACGTTTTGCTGGTATGTCACGTTCTATCAAACGTTAATATCCAGTACGAAAAAAAACGGGCAATTGCCCGTTTTTTTGTGCCTTAAATTTTAGGGTCTACAAATAGACCCTAATGCACAAGACTTTATTGGTCTTGTACATCAATTAAATGATCGAGTTTTTTCTGGAAATAATCACCCTGAATAAAGCGCGCATCGACATTCCATGCATTCGCAAACAGGTTCATATCATTTAAGTCACGCAATAACACTTCTACAGGTTTAATTTCACTATAAATGCTCAATTGTTCCTGTAATTCTTGCGTCGAGTCATCAGCAGCCAGTTTTTCAGTCAGTGCACTGTGCAAGGTCAAGTAGTGAATATCGACTTGTTTCAAGATAGATTCACTATAAATCGAATGACCAAAATCACGCAGAGAAATTTCAGCGCCGTGCTGACGTAATAAACTGATTTGTTTCTGCGCATCACCTAAGTTTTGGCTGATGTCTTCTTCAGAGAATTGCAAAATTAATGGATGGCTGAGGCGGCTACCAATAATCGTTATCAGTTTAGACACAAACTCAGGGAAGCTGCGGTCTTGTAATAAAACAAATTTGTTTAAATTGATAATCAGCTTCGCTTCAGGATATTGGGTGATGAAGTTGTGCAATTGTTTACAAGCTTCGACCAAAATCCAACGATCCAGTTTAATGGATAATTCTGGGTCTTCAGCCAAATCTATTAAGCCTGTCAGTGATTTCCATTCACTATTGAAAATAAAGCCACTAGTTACTTCATAGGTATATAAATTGGTGTCTTGCTTATCATAAAGTTGTTGATACTTCAGATGAATTTCACCACGATCAAGACTTTGACGTATCGCTGCAATAATCGCAGATTCACTATAGGATTGTGGTACAGCTGCAGCAGATTCAATTACATTTAAGTTAGATTCACCAAAGGACAAGTCTAAGGTTAAACCTGAGTTATGTTGTTCTTGCGGTTGTGGTAATGCGTTGGCAAAACCTTGGCTAATCAGTTGCTCAAAACTGCTTTCATTTTGAATGTCTGGAGTGAATGGCACATAACCAATACGCAAATTAAGTGGGTAAGTATGTTGATCTACCGTAAGTAATTGCGGTTTCGTGAGTGAATTTAAGCCAATCAGTTTCGATTCTAAAATTGCAGGCGATTCTGCTTGGAACAAACCAACCACTAAACCATTACTCACATTAAATAATGGTACATTGGTCTGTTCTTTTAAAAAATTTTGAATGTTGGTAAAGTAATTTTTTGTGGTTTGCCAGTCGGCTTGGAAAATTGATTCAGGACAGTTCGCCAAAGAAAACACCACCAAAGCATTGGCACTAGAAGGCTGTTTGGCTAAAGTGCGATTTACCAATTGGTATGTGCTTGGTTTTGCCGCTGCTTTGTCTGCTGTCGTTTGAGCAGGGACAGTATTTTGCGCCGTATTTTCAATATCTATGGTGATTTGTATGGCGTCGTCAGCTGCTCCAACAAATTCAATTTTGAGCGGGTTTTGTTTTGCCAGAAGCGGGTTTTGGCTATGAATATCAAAACGGCCGTGTTCAAATTGTCCTTGACTGACTTTCTTAAAGCGGAATTTAAAATCTGTAATATCTTGCGGTTGCAATAAATCCAATAATGGCAAGCCAATAAGGTCATCTTCACTTTTTAAACCAAATAGCTGTAAATATTCAGCATTGGCTTGTGCATGAATTCCTTCCTGAATAATGGCTACTGCTTTGCTACTGTCTTCGACCAACGCCTGAGCTTGTGATTGTGCATTTTCCAGTTCAGTCATAAGTTGTTCTTGTGACTGCTGTAAGCGACTAAAAGACAGTGCGCGAATTAAGCCAAAATAGAAGCGTTCGGGGTAATCTAAATTGATAATGTCATAGATGCCTTTGCGCACATAACTGGTGTATTGCGTGGCATCGTAATCGTCTGGTTTGAGCAAAAGTAGCGGTAAATTTGGTTGCTGTGATGCACGAATTAAAGTGAGTGCCTGATCGACTTTTAGGTCATAAGCACGACCAAAGATCACCAAATCCCAAGTTAAATGTAATTGTTTTTCAAAGTTTTTAATGTCATCTAATAGATAAGCCTGAACACGGTGCTCATTTGCAGTGAGTTGTTCACAAATTTGATTAAAACGTATTTGGTTGTCATCGATTATGAGTAAACGTGTTTCGGTACGTTTGAGCTTTTTAGACAATAATGGATTTCTCACTTTAATGCTTCCCATAAATCGTGATTTTTAACTTCATTCACTTGTTTCTGAATAAAACCATCAAGTAAAGGCTGTTGTTGGTCATTCAACAACTCAAAATCAAAGCGCATAAAGCTTTGGGTAATCAATAACGGCTTAATTAAGAACACTTTTAGTTCTTCTTCACCTAAACGTAGCTGTACGGTTTGTTTGTCACGTAATAATTGCAGACTTGGCAAAATCAATGAGGTATTGACTTCATTGACCTGCGTACTTTGTACCAATAATGCTGGATGATAATGTCCTGTATGCCGATCTGTTTTAACAAAAACAGCACAAGGGTAAATATCTTGGGTTAAAATTTCCAAGCCAAGTTCTAAGCTTTTTTCAGCAGATTGTTTAATCCAGCGAATGACACCACCACGCCACGGACTTTGGCTATTTTCCTGAACCAGAATAAATTCACCTGTTTTAAGGTTTTTTGGTGTTTCACCCGTCCATTTAATACGATAGCCATTGACACTAATATCTAAAACATCGGCATTGTAAATTTGTTTGGCTTCACGGTCTAAGGTTTTAACAGCGCTAATATCTACCGTAGAGTTGGTATGCATGGCATTGATAAACTGGCTTTCATTCTGGAATTGGTAGTTATCGCCCAAAGCCAGCGTTTCATTGAAGTTTTTACCATTAGACAGATAAAAATGTGCCACAGTCAAACCAAAGCAAATTTTAATCCGTGCCGAATATTCATAACGCTCATGCACACGTTCTGCTGTATTGGTCAAAATATTGTGCAAATGGAAATGCAAAGCAGGGGTTAAGAATAGCTTTTCATTGCGTGATAAATGTTCACCTTTACGACCTTGAACTTCATTTAAATGATCGAGTAGGGGTTGAGTTGCAATAAAAATATTGGCATGAAAACCTTGGCTTTGGTGCGTATTGTAAATAGGTGGATGATCTTTGCTTGCATCGACCACATAACGTGAAAGCGTCGTTTCTTTGGGTAAAACTTGAATCAGTTTTGCCCAATCAAAGCTACAGAGATATAAGCCTTGAATTTCTGCAGGTCGAATTTGATGGGTATTGAAAATTTCCAATAAAATCAGCTGTGCATAGGCTTGAGCAATATTAATCAGTTGATGTTGTGTGCCTTGTAACTGATTAATATTATTTAAATAATAATGTTGTTGAATGGCTGTATCTAAAAGTTGGTGTGCAATTAACCACTGATTTGGCAAGGCGTGGCTATAAAGCATGTGTTGTTGATAGCGCAGTAGAGCTAATTGTTGTAAAGCATAATAGCTAGATAGAACTCGTGCAGTTTGTAAGTTCTTTTTTAAATTAAAGGCAAATAAAGAAAATTTTTGTTGGGTGAGTTGTTGGTGGCTACGTCGGGAAATATTAATATAGACTTTGGCGAAATGACTGCGTAATAACAGCGCGAGTTCAATAATATGATCGTTGCGGTCATTACTAATCAAAGCCTGGTTGAAAAAATGCTTTTCCAGACTGGTAAGCACATTTTCAAGTGTCGGATGAATAGCTTGAATTAAGTCAAAACGTAATGTTTCCTGACATTTCAGTTCTGAAATTTCTAAAAGTGCATTAAATAGAGCTTGGGAAGAATCACCCAATTGTAAAATGGATAAATCCGCTGCCCATGCCTGAATGCTTTTAACCGTATTTTGACAAAAACTCAATTGCTCCAGCTTTAGTTCGCTGGGAACTAGAAAAAGATCTGAAGTATTCATATTCATGATTGTTATTTAACTCAATAAGTTGAAACCCCAAAAAGCGGTGTCTTGTTTTTTTCGCCCGCAATTTCCCTAACGAGTTTAGGAACTAAATAGCCGGGTAAGTTCGCTAAAAGCTCTTTATAGATGTGATCAATGTCTTGCGGCATTAAATCAAAATGATGCGCTCCTTTTACTTTATCTAACACGTGTAAATAGTAAGGCATCACCCCCGCATCAAAAAGACGATAGCTTAAATCGACCAAGACCTGAGCAGAATTATTGACCCCATTTAATAAGACTGCTTGATTCAGAACGGTGATGTTTTGTTCGACTAACTTGGCAAGTTGCGAACAGGTAAAGTCATCTAATTCTGATGCGTGGTTCGAGTGTACCACTAGAATAATACGCAGCCTACTATTTTTTAGTAAGGAAATCAGCGATTCATCGACACGGTTGGGAATAACAATCGGAACTCGTGAATGAATTCTCAAAAATTTTATTTGCGGAATAGACGCCAATCGCTCAATCCAGATATTTAATTTACGATTTGACAAAGTGAGCGGGTCGCCACCACTTAAAATCACTTCATTAATATCGGGCTGACTTTCAATGTAATTACGGATATTGTCCCAGTCTTCAGTTTTTGGCAGATTTTCCTGATAAGGAAAGTGCCTGCGGAAACAATAACGACAATGTACTGCGCAAGCACCAGTCAAGGTCAGCAAAAAGCGTGATTTATATTTGTGTAAGACTCCAGGTTGTTGATTGGCTTGTTCCTCACCCAAAGGGTCGGTCACAAATCCAGGATGATCTTCCAGTTCTAAATGATGTGGCAGAACCTGTAACAGTAAAGGATCGAGTGGATTGCCTTTTTGCATTTTGGCCACAAATGCACGCGGGATACGCAATTTAAACTGATTGGATGCCAGTAAAGCACCTGACAGCAACTGCTGTTCAGACAGCTCTAAAATATTTAACAATTCGCGTGGGTCGGTGATCAAGTCACTGAGTTGAGATTGCCAGTTTTGTTCTTGGTACAGGTAGTTGATCATGCCAGAAAAGATTTAAATATGAGGTGAAAGGAACCAAGTACACATCTATTTAGCGTAGATGAATTCTTTGTTCATTGAGCGTGAATGCCGCGAATGATTAATCGCTTTGAATCAGAATCATTACAAAACAGCTGATTTTACCGATATCTTGAGGTGATCGGTAGTGGATTTTCATTGCTTCGTTATGGCTTGCTCATTTACAATACGTCCGATGAAAAAAGATGTTGCAAGATGGCGAGCATCGCAAAGCTGCGTTGGTCATTTGCTTTGTAACATAAATAGTTAAGTTAGTCAGTTTGGAGTGTGCCAGTCATGGCCTATTATTCTACGAATGATTTCAAGTCAGGCCTTAAGGTTATGCTTGATGGTAACCCATGTTCAATCATGGAAAATGAATATGTAAAGCCAGGTAAAGGTCAAGCGTTTAACCGCGTAAAACTTCGTAACCTTCGTTCTGGTAAAGTTTTAGAAAAAACATTTAAGTCTGGTGATTCACTAGAAGCAGCTGACATTGTAGAAGTAGAAATGGAATACCTCTACAACGATGGCGAAATGTGGAACTTCATGGATCCTGTATCTTTTGAGCAAATTGCTGCTGACAAAACCGCAATGGGCGATGCTGCAAAATGGTTAAAAGATGATTCAAACGAAAAATGTACCATTATGTTGTTTAACGGTGTGCCTTTAACTGTAAACGCACCAAACTTCGTGGTATTAAAAATTGTCGAAACTGATCCGGGTGTACGTGGCGATACTTCTGGTGGTGGCGGTAAACCAGCGAAATTAGAAACAGGTGCAGTGGTACGTGTTCCTTTATTCGTACAGCAAGAAGAAAGCGTTCGTGTAGATACACGTACAGGTGAATACCTAGAACGCGCATAATGATTTATTGATAAATCATAAGTAAAAGAGGGGGATGATTCGCGTCATCCCCCTTTTTTGTTGATTTGATTATGTGGTAAAAGAATAGGTGAAAAGTATAGGAAACTGTTGGTGCTCCATTTAAGTGTACGGTAGCGCACACTATGGATGTAAGGGCAGCAGACATCAAAATAAAAGGAGCAGGATCAACCAAGGATTTAGGAATTAAAGCAAGGGTCTGTAGACATTTCATAAATGGCTTGCGCTGTAGGCTAAAACTGAGCAGATCAGGCATGAAACGCAGGGAATAGCGAGACTATTGCCAAGTTTCATAACGCAATCTGAGAAAGTTTTAGCCACAGCCTTAGCAAAAACAAGCACTGCTTTGTTTGCAGTGCAAGGCGCAGCGAAGGACAAGCATATTTTTTTGCTGCTATTTCGTTATGAGTCAGTCATTTAGAATGACTAAATTTCCTGCCTCATGCCTTATATCAGTTAAAAAATATGCGTAGTCGCAAACATAGACGAAGTGTCTACAGCCCCTAAATCTCGACAATAAAAGTAACGCTTAAAAAATGTAACAAGAAGAGAGATTGACATGGAAACAGTTCAACCGAAGTCAGGTCTGACTTCAAAAATTATATGGCTTTTGGTCGCTATATTGGGTGCAGTATCTTTTGGGATATTGGCAGTCAGTAGAGGCGAACACGTCAATGCAGTCTGGTTAGTTTTAGCTGCGGTCTGTGTCTATAGCATTGCATACCGCTTCTACAGTTTATTTATTGCCACCAAAGTATTTGAGTTAAATGAGCGACGCTTAACGCCCGCACATCGTTTGGCTGACGGTTTAGATTATGTGCCCACCAATAAAAGTGTGTTATTTGGTCACCACTTTGCCGCGATTGCAGGTGCAGGCCCTTTAGTTGGGCCTATTCTTGCAGCACAAATGGGTTATTTACCCGGCACGATCTGGCTTTTAGTCGGGGTGGTGTTGGCAGGTGCAGTCCAAGACTTTTTGGTTTTGTTTATTTCTACACGTCGTGATGGGCGTTCTTTGGGAGAAATGGCAAAACAAGAGTTGGGTTCATTTGCTGGTGTGATTGTCATGCTGGGTGCGCTGGGCGTGATGGTGATTATTCTTGCTGTACTCGCTTTGGTTGTCGTGAAAGCTTTAACCAATAGTCCGTGGGGCGTATTTAGTATTGCAGCCACCATCCCAATTGCGATTTTCATGGGCATTTATATGCGTTTTATTCGCCCGGGGAAAATTGCTGAGGTTTCCATTATTGGTTTTGTCCTGATGATGATGGGTATTATTTATGGTGAAAATGTTGCACAGCATCCATTCTGGGGGCCTTTATTTACTTTAAGTGGCACAGAATTAACGTGGTGTTTAATTGCCTACGGTTTTATTGCTTCAGTTTTGCCAGTGTGGTTGTTATTGGCGCCACGTGATTATTTATCGACGTTCTTAAAAATTGGTGTTATTGCGGGTTTGGCTGTCGGGATTGTGTTTGCAATGCCTGAAATGAAGATGCCTGCGGTGACCCATTTTATTGATGGTACAGGGCCAGTATTTGCGGGTTCATTGTTCCCATTCTTATTTATTACCATTGCCTGCGGTGCGATTTCAGGTTTCCACGCCTTAGTGTCTTCAGGTACGACGCCAAAACTAGTCAATAACGAAAAAGACATTCGGATGATTGGTTATGGCGGCATGTTGATGGAGTCTTTCGTGGCGATCATGGCAATGATTTGTGCCACGGTGCTAGACCCAGGCGTGTACTTTGCCATTAATGCACCCACTGCAGTTTTAGGTACAACGGTGGAAAGTGCAGCAGAAGCGGTACGAAATTTAGGCTTTGTAGTGACTCCTGAGGCTTTAACCATTTTGGCAAAAGAAGTCGGTGAAAGCTCGATTCTGTCACGTACGGGTGGTGCGCCAACGTTTGCAATTGGTATGGCACATATCATCACCGAGATTTTTAATAACCGCTCAATGATGGCATTCTGGTATCACTTTGCCATTTTATTTGAAGCCTTATTTATTTTAACTGCAGTAGATGCAGGCACACGTGCTTGCCGTTTTATGGTGCAAGATACTGTAGGTATTGTTATTCCTGCAGTGAAAAATTCACATAACTTCTTTGGTAACTTGCTTGGCACAGCAGTTGCGGTGGCTGGTTGGGGCTTCTTCGTCTATCAAGGCGTGGTCGATCCTTTAGGCGGTATTAATAGCTTATGGCCTCTATTTGGTATTGGTAACCAAATTTTGGCAGCGATGGCGCTCATTTTAGGTACAGTGATTCTGTTTAAAATGAAAAAAGAAAAATATGTTTGGGTGACGATTATCCCTACAGTTTTCTTGTTCATTACTTCAATGACTGCAGGTTGGCAAAAGATTTTCCACGACAATCCCAAAATTGGTTTCTTGGCGCAAGCAGATCGTTTCAATGCTGCAATTCAACGCAATGAAATTTTAGCACCTGCAAAAACAGTGACTGAAATGCAAACCATTGTCATGTCCAATCAAATTAATGCCGTGTTATGTGGTTTCTTTATGATTGTGGCATTTGTGATGTTGTTCGCTGCCATTGGGGTGATTCGTCGTGCCTTGGCAAGTCCAACACCAACTGTACATGAAGCTGAAGCGATTTATCGTGATCCTGAAACGATTCAGCCGAATAGTGGTCATTAGGAGTGAGCACATGATTAAGCTTAAATTTGCCCAACAGGGTAAAACGGTGATTTACAACATCATTAAAATGACCATCATGTCGCAAAAGGATTTGATTCTGAATCCGAAAAACTGGTCGCGTATCGCTACTTTATGGCAGCGTTTGCAACAAAGTTTTCGTTTAATGGTCGGTGTACCCGATTATCAGAATTATTTGGAACACATGCGTAAGCATCATCCAGATTTAGAAGCCATGGATCCGAAGACTTTTTATCGCTACTGTGTCGATGCGCGTTATCCATCGGCAAAAGGTGGTTTGAAAAAGTGTCCGTGTTAATCCCGTATCACGATGGAAACGTATAGAGATACGAGCTGTTTAAAACTTACTTTTTTAGGCAGTTTAGAATATCTCGAGGATTTCTTTGGAAATTTAGCAAAACGGTGTATGTTTAAACATGCGCCGTTTTTTATTGGGGATAAGGGGATTTACTGTGATTTGGGGTACAGAAAAAGTTCAAAAACAACAACTGACGCAAGCGCAGCAACAGCTCAATGCACAGATTGAATCTTATGCTGGAAAAATTCAGGCTTTTTTGACTGAAATTAATACCATTATTTTAGATAAAGAACAGCAGACCAAATTGGCGTTAAGTTGTTTGTTGGCGGGCGGGCATGTGCTTTTTGAAGATTTACCCGGATTAGGTAAAACGACTTTATCGAGTGCCTTATCGCACTTGGCGGGTCTGCAATTTCAGCGTATTCAGTTTACCAATGACATGCTGGCCAGTGATGTGATTGGCGTGAATATGTTTAATCAAAAAGAACATCAATTTGAGTTTAAGCAAGGCCCTATTTTTACCCAAATTTTATTGGCAGATGAAATTAACCGTTGTTCGCCTAAAACCCAAAGTGCCTTGTTGGAAGCGATGGAAGAAGGCGCGGTTACGGTGGATGGTGTGCGTTATAGCTTGCCGCAACCTTTTTGGGTGATTGCCACACAAAATCCACTGTTTCAAAGTGGTACTTATGCGCTGCCAGAATCACAGCTTGATCGTTTTTTAATGCGTCTGTCTTTGGGTTATCCATCGCGTTTTGCTGAAAAAATGTTGCTGCAACAAAACTCCAGACATGCGCTGATTGCCAGTTTGGCCCATATTTTTACTGAAACAGAAATTTTAAATTTACAGCAATTGGTCACGGAAATTTATGTGTCAGATACCGCGCTAGATTACTTACTCGACTTAGCCACAGAAACCCGTAAAGCGCGTCACGGATTATCTACCCGTGGTGTTTTGGCATTGAAAAAAGCAGCACAAGCACATGCTCTAATTGAGCAACGTAGTTTTGTCACTGCCGATGATATTCAAGCGGTATTTGTGGCAGTTGCTGCACATCGTATTGGATTGAGTGAGGCAGAAACTTTGCATGTGATGCAACAGGTTAAAGTGAGTTAGTACACGCATGTTTAAGCAGGCATGGCAAAACTGGATCAAGACACGTTTTAAGTTTGATCGACACAAAACCTTAAAACAAAAAGATATTTTGGTTTTTATTTACCAACAGGGTTATCTGTATTTAGTGCTGATTTTAATCACGTTTATTGCAGGTGTGAATTATGGCAATAACCTGATTTTAGGCTTTTGCTTTTTGATCAGCGCCATTTTATGTATCAGCTTTTATTTGACCTTTAAGCAGTTGCATGAATTAGAGATAGAAATTGTGACTACTGAAGTTGGGCAAGTGGGCGAAGTATTGCAATTACAATTGCATTTCAAACAAGAGGTCGCGCAGGCACGTTATTTATGGATTAAAGCCAATCATCAATTAGAAAAGGTTCTTATTCAAGACACCCAGCAGCAGTATGTATTGACATTTTTTGCGGAGCAACGTGGGCAGTTTAATTTCCCTCATTTACACATTTATTCGGTTTATCCTTTTGGCTTGGTACGTGCGTGGACTTATTTGAATTTGACACGTACCGCGTGGGTTGCGCCCAAAGCCGCCATGTATAGCGCAGAGAATAAACAGCATCAACACAGCTTTCAACCTGATTTAGACGAGTTTCGTGAGCTGCGTGATTTTCAATTGGGCGATTCTTTGCAAGCTGTGTCGTGGAAGCAAGCGGCACGAGGGCAAGGCTTATATGTCAAAGTTTTTGAACAATATCAGGATCAACAGAGTATCGACATTCACTATGAACACATGCCTGCACCGACCCACGAAGAAAAATTAAGTTTGATTATGGGTTTGGCCGAGCAATGTGAACAACAACAGTTGAATTATGCGATGTTTTTGCCACATGCGACCCTTGAAAAAGGCGTAGGTGAGCGGCAGTTGAAACAGGCAAAAATTCTTTTGGCACAGGCTTGATGATCATGCACAACTCAATTCAGCAATCTATTTTGCTTAGCCTGATCTTAATTTTGGCTGCTCACATACTGTTTAGCCCTGTGGCATTGAGCGTCATTTTCGCCATCATGTTGTTGCTGTTGTATCGTCACTATAAAAACAAGACAGTGCATATCTCTAAAGTTTGGACTTATGGATTGACCTGCTGTGCCTTAGCCAGCATTTATCTGAGTTATAAAAGCCTGATTGGCGTAGAGGCTGGTGTTGCCTTATTAAGCACCTTTTTGTTTGCCAAAGCTTTAGAAAGTCATACCCAGCGCGACCTGATTATTTTATTTAATTTTGCGCTCTTTGTGAGTGCCAGTTCATTTTTATACAGCCAAAGCATGTGGATGACCGTGTTGGTCATTCTATGTTTAATCAGTTGTTTAATTGGGTTATATCGGATTCAAAAAAGTGCATTTTCAGATTATGCGTCGCGTCATTCGAGCAGCCAAGATGCAAAGCATGACCTTAAAAATGTCGCCAAGTTTATCGCATACGCTTTGCCATTCTTTTTATTATTGTTTTTATTCTTTCCACGTTTACCGCCATTGTGGCATGTACCTATTCCTGATGCCAAAGGCGTGACAGGTATTAGTGACACGATGTCACCGGGCGATATTGCCGAATTATCACAATCTTCTGCTTTGGCATTTCGTATTGTGGGGAATATGCAGCAACTGCCGCCACGTTCAAAACTATATTGGCGGGCGATGGTACTGGATCAATATGATGGTCGCACATGGACAAGCAATTTTAGCAATCAACAACCCGTTCAGGCAGCACAATTACAGCCAGAGCAAGTCGATTTTCAGTATCAATATATTGCAGCAGATCCACGTGTACAGTGGATTATGGCACTAGAAAAATCTGTACCGAATCAACACGGCTATGTGTTACGCCGTGATTGGAGTATGGTGCCACAGCGTCAAAATGGTCGGATTCAACCGATTGCTTTGCAGTGGGTTGGGGAATCCGCACGTATTCAAGGGGATGATGCACAGAACGAGCGTTATCGACGCTTTAGCCAGCGTTTAAATGTTCAGGTACAGACGCAATCTGACCCAAAAGCTCAGCAATTTGCCCTGCAGATGTTTGCTCAAAGTCAGCAACAACCTGAACGCTACGTGCAGAATGTATTGCAGTGGTATCGCAATAATGGCTTTAGTTATACCTTAAAACCTGGAATGCTCGGACAAAACCGAGTCGATGAATTTTTATTTCAGAGTAAGCAAGGTTTTTGTGAACATTATGCCTCAAGTTTTGCCTTATTGATGCGTTATGTCGGGATTCCAGCGCGTGTAGTCGTGGGCTATCAGGGTGGGGAACTTGCACCCGATGGACAAAGCTGGGAAGTACGACAGCAAGATGCACATGCTTGGACAGAAGTGTTGCTCAATCAACAATGGGTACGCATAGACCCGACAGCCATCATTGCACCTCAACGTATAGATGATGGTATGCAAAACCTAATGGCAGATGATCGGGCCGTTTTGGGTGCTGACACACAAATGTGGCAATACCAACATTCTAATTTTATTCGTTCTTTACGGGTGTGGAGTGATTATGCAAGTTATCAATGGCAAAGCAAGGTCGTGGGTTATGATGCCGAGTCACAGCGTCACTGGTTTGGACGCTTAGGGCTGCACTCAAACTATGCTTTGGCAGCGGTGTTGGTTTCAAGTATTCTCATGATCTTAGCAGGGTATTTTGGCTGGATTTTTTGGAAAAAACGTCAGCAAGGTTCTCGCATAAATCGTGCCTTAGACAAATTTTCTAAAAGATTGCCCGCTCAGTTGCAAAAACAGGATGCAGAAACAGTGAGTGTGTGGATGCAGCGTTTAGCAGCGCAGGTAGATGCAAATGAACAAGAGGCATTTAAGCGTTTAGGCGTGTGCTATCAACAATATTCTTATGCGCCTGAACATGACCGTGTTTCAGAGCAGGTGTTTTTTGATTTGCTTAAAACTTGCTCGGATGTGTTGAAAAAACACAGAAAGGACTTGTCTTAAAAATCAAAACTGAATATGATGCGAAGCACTTTAGGCGTATAGCTCAGTTGGTTAGAGCGCTACGTTGACATCGTAGAGGTCTCCAGTTCGAGTCTGGATATGCCTACCAAAATTAACTGTTAAATCAGTATATTAAAGCCCACCTTGAAACGTGGGCTTTTTTATTCGGGGTTCTTTCGGGGTATTTTCGGGGTATTAAATTATTACGTACTGTTGATAAGTCCTCAATTAGAATTTAAAAACTATAATTAACGATAGCTTACCCGTTCCGGTTTTGGCGCTTCATGACCTTCCAGATAGTGATCTGTCATCTTCACAGTGGCGTGTCCAGCCAGTGCCTGTGCATACTTTTTTCCATACTTTTGAGTAATGTTATAAATACCCAAAGCACGTAGGTCATGCAGTGATGGCCGTTCATTTGGTTCCAGATGATCATATGCACCAGACAGGTCCCGATACTTCTTAAACTGTTTTGTCAGGTGGTCTTCAGTCACTGCAAAAGGATGCAGTTTAATATTCCGGTTGTGTGCGGTAATACGCTCTGGACGTGTAGCAATGAGGAAAGGGCAGCGTAGTCTCATTGAGTGCTCAATACACTGCAAAATCACTTCTCTCAATTCTGGATGCATATCCACTTCAATAAATACCGGCTTGTCATAATTCAGTGATTTATGCTGTAGCACAGTCATGGTGTTGTCTTTGATATTAATGCTGGACCGTTCAATCACCACCAGATCGGCACGCCGTTGAATAGAATGAATGGCTAGATCAATCGCAAGTTTTAACCATGATGGGCATATTGCCTTAATCACTTCAATCGATTCATTTGAATGTCGGGTTCGAGTCTTTTCTGGGCGTATCGGTTTTAAAGTCTTTTCAGCAATATTTTCATGTGCCCATCCATTCGCGACAAAATACTTCCAAATGTCGATTAATTGGGAACGGTGTTTTTCTGCCTGAAAATCGGTTTGCTGTTTTAAAAACTCCGAAATCATTAATAGGGAAATATCTTCACAATAATACTGATCCCACATTTCGTGATATTTGCCGATATTCGCCGTGATAATTTCCAAAGTGTTTTTGGCATATTTCTTTTTGGGCAAATGAATCTTTTCATATTCAGCCAGCGCCTGGGCAAATGTCGGGATGGTCGATTGCTTTTGTGCTTTTTCTACTGACGTTAGAATTTTGGAAACAATATCAGGGTTACGCTCGAGTACAGCATTTAATGCCTGGGCTGCTTTGATGGCCTCAGCCTTATCTTTACCCAGTGATTTTCTTTGTCCATTCGGCAGTAGGTAGCGGTAATAAACCGTACCATTTGCCTTCCTATCCACTTCAACGTGGGGTGGTAGATCCAGATTACCCACAGTACGACCACGTGGAGCCATATTAAATCTCCGCTAAAATTCGGTCAGCAATAGAGTTCCCTGTCTTCGGTGGTGTTTTTAATTCCACCTTAGGAACTTCAGTTGTATAAAACAGTGGTGCACCCCATGACGTGCATTCAACGTACCAGTGCGTGCCGATTTTCTTTCCACTTAACCAGCCACGTTTGATATGGCTGATTAAAGTTTCACGGCATGGGCGTGACTCTTCATCCTGCCAATATCGTTTAGAAAATACGCCAAGCTTGATACGTTGAATATTATTCGTCATCTCAAGAAAGCTCCTCTGAATTGTCTTTGCTTAGTTTGACTGTGACTTCTGCCTCACCATGAGTTACTCGCAGTGTTAAATCCTGTTTTCCGTCATCTTGCCAGGTGAATGTCTTCAGTTCATCTCCTTGAGCCTCAAGGCCGAAGTTATCCAGTGTTTGGCGCATCGCCTGTAAATGATCAGCAAGCTCTTTCATGCACTCTTGGATCCGGTCAGCAGGAACTTTCAGAAAGTCGCCAAGCTGCTCAATTCGGTATTGATTACTCATGGCCTTGCTCCTGTGCTGCAATTTCTTTACTGGTGGCATGTCTAATATGCTTTAACAGGATTAAGCCAACGTCACATAAACCAAAATCAACTCGGCAATAAGGATGTCCACTATCAAGTTTTATATGGTCTATAAAATCACCAATAGATCCTGTAATTTCATAAATAACCCAATCACCTTTTTCAAATATATTATGCTGACGACGATACTCAAGAAGTTCACCACCAAGCTCAGGACGTGTGAACTTTGTTCCTGTTGCTTTAATCACATAAGGAAAGTCATCAGCAAGCAATGTGTTTTTATATTCGTGGAGTGCGCAATCATAACCACCAAACTGCTCTATTAGACCCATTATTAATTCTCCTGCGCTGCTTCGATCATGGCTTTACAATATTCAGCCGCTTTTTCTGCATCATCTTTAGAGTTGAAAAACTCCCAACTACTAACATCTTGGTTTTCACCATCCCAAACTTTAGTTGCGTAGAGTGTGTTGCTTTCTGTGACTATGTATTCCTTATGCTCAACTTCTTGAACATCACCTACATCCATATCACACAACCAGTTATCAGGCTCATCCATCCAAAGGGATTCACCCTCATCTAAATACCAGTGTTCTACTGATTTTTTAGCAACTAAAACAAACCCTTCAGGAACCGCTTGGGCTTTGGCTGCTTGCCATGTGCACCAGCTTGAATTAATTTCATTCAGGGCTTCGCTATATTCCTCACCCCATTCAATTAGCTCATAAACATTTTCCAATTCGTTATATTGAATATTCGGCAAATATTTGAAATCCACACCCTGTGAAAGCAGGTGTTTTTCATGAGCAATTTTTTCTTTCTGCAAATCCATCACGCCTCCAAATGCTCTCTAAACTCTGTGTATAGCTGTGCTGCTGCCTTATTCAGTCTGCCGTCAAATGTGCTTTGGTTGCTTTGATCTGATTTTCGTATTCAGCGTCACAAGCCTTTAAGCTCATGGCCATAAAACCGAATACGCATGTAGCCAGTACTGCAGATGCCGCAACATCAGAAAGGATTTTTTTGAAGCGAAGTGATAGGCGCTTTTTATTTTGGCGCCGTATCAGCATTTCTACTAACTTGCTATGGGATGTGTTTTGTTTCATACTTATCTCGCTATATGCAGGCCCCGTAGTTGTCCAGACCGTCGGGGCTTTTTGTTGTCCACGAGATAAAATATACCTGTGAGGTAAATAAAAGTAAATACCTGTGTGGTAAAATTATTAAAATATTTTTTTACTTGTATGGTAAAAATTGTTATTTTTTTAGCATAGACAAAAGAAAACCCACCGCTGGGGTGGGTTGGTTGGAGCTTTTTTACGCAATATTGAGGTTTAGTTGTTGGGTGGGGATATCAACTGACTTAATGGAAGGGCCGTAGATCATTACTTCTGAGCCTTTCATTTTATGAAATGCACTATAATTCAATACATAATCATCTTGCGCATATCCAGTATAAATATCTTTAATTTCTTGACAGTTATCATAAGAAACTATCCAGTTTGTTTTCACTGAATCCAGCGCCTTTCGTATTTGAACATGATCTTCATGCATATAGAAATTTCTATATAAACCTTGGCCTTTGACATAATATGGGGGGTCAAGATAGATAAGGGAGTTTGGGGGCAGTAAGCTGTCGACTTCATTTAAAAGCTCAACTGCATCCTTATTGTAGACATAAATATTTTTAGCAAACTTGCCAATCATTTCTATTCGCTTAATAAGATCCACTTTATTAAAACGAGCATCCAGCTTGTACACGCCAGATTGAGCCTTTCCACCAATGACGCCACCTTTCAAAATTCCAGAACGATTAGTTCGGTTAAGGAAGAATGTAGCAAAACCATGCTCAAGGGTTGAATGAATTTCAGGACTAGCTAAGACTTCTTTTTGTTTAAACCATTCCTCTATGGTTACATCAGTATCAACTACTTTCTTTAGAAAACTTTCAGTATCTTCAGTAATGCTTTTCCAGAAATTATAAATTGCTACATCAAAATCATTGATATGAATATTTTTGCAGTAATCATTAAATAATAAATCTAGAGCAACACCTGCTCCTCCCGCATATGGTTCGAGATAATCACCTGAAAGGCTATTTGCCTCCATAAGATCCTTAACAAAGGGAGCAAATTTACCTTTTCCACCAGGGTAGCGTAGAGGAGTGTTAAATCTTTTTAACAAAAATATTTACCTTCAGCGCAACAACTAGTTTGTTAATATGGAATTGTCTTGACATACAAATGCAATACTCATTTGTAGATCCTTGCAAAAATTATCGACCTGATCAGTATTTTCCTGGCACCAACTTTCAATTATCTTAGCATTTTCGATAAAGCTTTTGTGTATATTAAACCAATACTTCATCTTATCTCTGATTTTTGGAAGCTGTGAATTATCATATTTGCGGTCAGGAATAGGCAGTATTGTATTTTGAATATAATCAAAATCATATGCTCCATCATTAATTTTAAGAATGTGTTCCCAGAATGGATCTTCACTATCATAATTGGCAATTTTATCTTTAAGAAAATCATATATTATTTTCTCTGGATTTCTGTCTATAGATGGAGTGTTTTCATTGAAAGATTTATCTGAGGGAAGTGGGCAAAATTGTTTATGCTCAATAATAGCCTTCCTGTTCTTCTCTTCAGATAAGATATCATTATCAGGTACTATCACCACAGTACTAAAGTATTTATCTGCTTTAATTAAATTCATTAAACTAGAACAACCCACTTTTAAAGAAAGCAAATCCAGTTCCGTACCATAAAGTGCCTTAAAATCATTAATTTTTTTAAAAGAAAATATTTTCTCTAGGAAAAATTTTCCTTCATCATCTTCTAGGTATATTTTTACCTTTGGTGTTCTTGGAAAAGCAAGGTCAGGATCTTTACTTTGCGATAATTGATTGTTCTTTATTCTCAAATAGTTTGGATTTATTAATATTTTGGGGGCTGGTGTATTATGAAGGTATACAACAGTGTCTTCCACAATCCCTTTTTCTATTTGAGATTCTGGTACGGTTAAAATATGTTTAAAAATAGTTAGAGAGTGAGTTGTAAAAACAATTTGTAAGTTTAACCTTCTAGCTTCTTTTTTTAATAAATGCATTAATCTAATTTGTGCAATGTGATGTAATCCTGCATCAATTTCATCAATAATTAATAGTCCGCCAGGATATGCATCCATTTCACGCTTTAATTTTTTAAATGATGCTAAAGCTGTAAAAATACTACTAAGAGAATCTTGGCCTAAGGAAATTGAAAAAGTATTATGTTTTAAAGAGGGTAGTTTTGATCTTTTCTTTGATCCTTTAAAGTCATGATCAATAATAGGATCTTCTGTAGAAGAAACATCAAAAGTAATTACATCTTTAAATAATTGATGAATATAGTTTTTATCTGCTTCTTCTATATTTCTAACTTTAGTAAGTCGTATACGATCTTTTTCATACTCTCCAATTGGGGTCATTCGACTCATTCCAAGGTAGAGTGTTGGCAGAGGAACTTTTGCTGATTCACCAATTTTTAATTCTGTTCCTAGTGGCTTATTAAGTGTGCGAGGTACAACTTTTAAACGAGTAATTAAATTTCCTTCTGAGTCTTTATCAGAATGTCGTGAAACGCTGCATCTTTTAGTAAATTCAATATCATCAAATAAATAAGTTATATCAATGTACGACTTATCTTCGATTTTTTCTTTATAATCATCATTTTCATCTAAATGAAAAAGTTCTTGGAAGTTGGCTTGAAATAAAGCATTAAAATAACTCTTATACTGAGAAGACCTAATTCCACTACAATTAGCTATAAGACCTAAAATTGTCGATTTTCCAATGCCATTTAATCCTCCAATAACAGTAATCCTGTCAGAAAAATTAATTTCTAACTTCTGTAACTTTCTAAATTTATTTTCACCAAATTTTATTGATTTAAGTTTGATACTCATACTTTTCTCAAAATACACATAATTGCACTCTATATCCCGATACAATCCACATACTTACCCAAGCCGCATATAGCGGCTTTTATTTCTTTTTTTCTTCAACCATTTTTTGACCCAACTTTCCCTCATTGCATAGCTGGATCAATTGCTCATTAGTAAGCACAGGGATGAAATGAAGGTCGCCAATTTCTTCTGAAAGAATTTTAACTTCTTCAGGGCTAAGTGTTAGTGACTCGTTATCAGCTGCAGCACTGTTAATACGCTCTATGATTTGATTCATTATTTGTTTTGGGTGCATACCTGTTCTCCTAATTAGTCGCATACAAGTGGAATCTCTAACTTATGTCTACTTGGTGGAATAATCTCTACAACAGGAACAATATTCTCTACTTCAGACATATCAAAGGTGATTCTTTCATTTCCATTTACAGCTAAAACATGAAGAACTCCACCAGAAACACCAATATATTCTTTAATTGTTCTGCGGCCATCTTTTAGTTGCACCTCGACGAATTCTGTAATTTGAGGTTCTGCATCAGGATCACACACAAGGAACCATCCATTTCTTACAACAGGGTACATGGAGTCACCAGTACCTTTGACTGCATAAGCATATTTTCCTGCAGTCAATGACGGTACATAACCATCACCACCATTTCCATCGTATCCCATATCAGAAAAATAACCATCTAATCCCATTTTACTTAACGACTTAACGGGTACCCAACGTCCCGTAAGAGTGTTTGTATGTTTGTTGTTTTCAGCAAGTGATTTATGTTCAATGGATTGATCTAAGTAACCCTTCGGCTTATTAAACGCCTGCTCAATTTTTGCCGCAGTTTCATCACCGATATTTTTTGTTGGGTTTTTACCAATATATTGACTCAATAAGTTATATGACATCCCCACCTTTTCAGCAAAATCAGCCCTACTTAGACCAGACTCATTCATTAAAGCTCTTGTGTTGGTGAGCCTAATTTCATGTATTTGCATCAAGTCAACCATCACGGTGTCCATATTCAATTCGCTACCCTTAAATCTACCTATTAGGTAGAAAAAATAAATACCCTGATAGGTTGAATAAATTTTACCTGCAAGGTATATTTATATTTAATTTACCTATTAGGTGTATTTATGGTCACACTCTATCAATACTGGAAAGAACTTACCCCAATTGAGCGTAAGAAATTCTGCTCGGATGTAGGAGCTTCGTATAACTATATGGAATCGCATCTCATCCATGGGCGAAAAAAACCAAGCATGGAAAAAATTCAGGCAATTGTTGATGCAAGCAATGAAAAGCTTACACACAAAGGATTGTTTGAGTTTTTTCTAAACAGGGAATCAGCCGCTTAAATCAATTATCAACCAATTGATTTTATTTAAACACGTTCAAAGGAAGCCTAAATGAACATCTTAGATGCGGCATATCACACGGTGCATGACTACCTAGGTGGGGCAAATGCTCTAGCGCCAAGACTCGGTATCAAAAGCCCAGCCGTGCTGAACAGCAAAGTGAATCCAAATACGGATACCCATCACATTACGCTTGCTGAAGCTTCAAAACTAATGGGAATCACAAACGACTACCGTATTTTGCATGCACTTAATGCAGAGCACGGAAAGGTTGCAATTGATTTACCCAAAATTCCCGAATGCCGAGATACAGCACTGACTGAATTGGTGTTGAACATGGGAATCAGTGGCGGTGACATTCAATCGGTTTTTAAAGAAATGATGCTCGATGGTCGTATTACGCGCGGTGAAGCGGTGGATATGTCACGAGTCATAAACAAACTGCACAAGATATTGGCTGAACTGGATGCCAAGGTACACGCTTGTGTTGAAGGCAAAGAAAAAGCCTGATGGTTGAGATCAGGCTTTTGTATTCAAAACTTAGAGGGAATTGAATGAACACAAATTTAGCACATGAACCACCACTACCTCAAGGGCAAGTAGTTCATTTCCCAAAAAATGAGCGCAAAGCTATGTCGAATAAAGAAGAGCGCTACACCAAGATGCCTAACATGTTAATTGATAGTCGGATTATGGCTCAGTTAAACGATAAGGCATTTAAGTGTTTAATGTTTGTCATGCGCCAAACCATAGGGTTTGATCGCGCATCACACCCAATTGCTATTACTCAATTTCAAAAGTATTGCGGAATTAAAAAACGCGACACGGTTATGTCATGTATTCGCGATCTGGAAGAACTTGGTTTGATCAAAGTTGAGAGAACAACAGGCTGTCTAAATGAATATTTATTCACTCCTGACCAGTACCGCGAAAAGGGACTAGTACCAAATGAGGGTAGTACCCTTAAAGGTGATGGGACTAGTACCGCCAAACGGGACGGGACTAGTACCGCGAAAGGTGACGGGACTAGTCCCGTTGAACGGGGCACTATTAAAGAAACACTTAAAGAAACATTTAAAGAAAACTTTAAAGAGAGAAACACGCAGCAAAATCCAGTAGATCAGGTATTGAATCTCTGGACACCAGATTTACATTCTTTGAATTCTTGGTTGCAACGATCAGGTGAATTGCCAATGACACAAGATCAAGTGAATCAGGTTTTGCTGGAGGTCAATGCGCATTACGAGCAAAAGTTTAAATCTGGGCTGATTACAGAAACTCAGATGTATTCAAATTTTGTGAAATGGATTAAGCGAAAGTTTTCACGCAATACAAATACCCATCAATACAAACAAAGCCAAGTTAGCACTTCACGCAACGTCAACGACGCATGGGGCGATGTAACTCAGTATGCGCCTTGCTCAACTGACGATATCGATTTGGGGAACCTTGTATGAACTCAATTGCAGCTGTATCAGGATTTAATTTCCAAGTGAGTAGTGACATTTGTCCCATCCACAGTGAACTCAAAATCAAAGCAGGGAGTAGTTTAATTTGTGGAACCTGTGCCAAAGAAAACGTGATTCAAGGCAACCTTGAACACCAAAAAGCAGTTGATGCCATGGTGCGTAAAAAACACTTTGAAGGCGCTAGACTCCCAAACCGACATGCCAAAAGCGGTTTCAATGAGTACATCACTCACAACGATGGCCAACGAAATGCTAAAGCGCTTTGCGTGAAATACACCAAGGATTTTATTGCAGGTCATCCACGTAATTTGATCATGGTTGGGCGTACTGGCACAGGTAAAACGCATCTGTCTTGCGCCGTGGCTCGAAACGCTTTGGACAAGGGCAAATTTGCAAGATACATCACATCTGAAGACATGGCGGCAGAAATTGCCAATGCATGGACTAAGCCTGATGACACCGAAGCACAAGCCGTTTATCGATTCACTGAGTATGACTTACTGATTTTAGATGAATACGGTTTGCATGATCGGCACGAGAACAGACTGCAGCTGGTGCACAAAGTGCTGTACGCACGTTATGACGAAGGCAAGCCAACAATGCTCATTTCAAATTATACGTTAGAAGAATTGCGCAAAGATTTAGGTGATCGACTGTGGTCCCGTTTTCAACATGATGGGTTGGATGTTGTGGAATGCAACTGGGCAGATCAGCGGGTAGGGGGTGCAGTGTGAGCAAAACAGTTGAAGATTTCTTAAAGAATGGCGGGGATATTACACAAGTTGAAAGTGTGATTGATAAAACAAAGAAGCTCACATTTGAAGATCAGTTAAATATTTTGCTTTTCGCATGCTATGCAACTCAGTTATTCACTGTGAAAGATATTCAAGAAGCCGTTATTGATGCACATAGGGCAACCGTTTATAGCCAACTGCAAAATTTTGTTGAATGGCGTTATTTGGAGCGTGTTTCAGGTAGTCACTACAAGGCAACGCAGTACGCAAAAGACATCATGAATGTTGAAAGGGAGTTGAAAGCATGAATTTAACAATCGAACAGATGCGGAAAATTGTGGATGGGGCGCCTGAGTGGGCTAAGGCATACAACACAAAAATGAAAATGTACACGAACGGATTTATTCGATGCTCAAGCGATATTTTTCTTGATGAGCTTAAATCCCAAATTGACCAGCACTACTACGGACGCAGCGAGGCAGAAGAATTGGCGGCTTATGCAGAATTAAGCCAAGAGAAAATTGAAGGTGGTGCAATGCTGGTCGGGGATTTCAGTAAGACTCAAAAGCGAATTCAATCTGTGTTTGAAGATGACCGCACCGACTATGTAAGTGATATTCGCAACCACATATCGCCGATGACGATTGTGCGGGGTGATTTATGAGTGATTTTAAGCTTTGCCCAGTTTGCCAAGAACAGTCAGACCAGTGCCTGTCTTGTGCTTCTTATGTTGTGGATGGTGAGCGCATTTACTACGAGAAGTTGAAGGATTTTGGCGCTACTAAAGATCATGAAATTCGATTTATTAATCGCATTCAAAAGCATCGCGTAACAGCATTTTTTCACAATGGGAAGCTGTATATACCAAGTCGTCAAGGTAGATCGGTTCCTTTAGTTATTGGTTTGCAATGGGATGCATGGCAAGAGCAACAAGCCATCATCGACGACCTGAAAGCCCAACTAAACAACATGGAGGCTTGTTATATCGAGATGAAGAAGCAGGTTGAGGCTGTTGATGCTGTTTTGATGAATTGGAGAGATGAATATACGGAGTTCGCACATCAGCATGAATGCACCGTAGATGCAGTTTTGAGAACCTGTATTGCGGAGCTTGAGCAAGCCCTGCGAGGTGCCAATGACTAAAAAAATACTCATTGGTATAGATACGGGAGTAAACACCGGTTTCGCCGTTGCTATTGATAGTGGCAACGGTGGAGACCTGCAAAAAGTTGAATGTGTATCTATTACTCAAGCTATGGCCAATATTACTCAGTTAGTTGCTGAGCATGGGAAAGAAAACTTAAAGCTTTATATCGAAGATGCAAGGTTACGAACATGGTTTACAGGTGGTCGAGAAAAAGCCCAAGGCGTAGGGTCTGTAAAGCGTGATGCACAAATTTGGGAAGATTGGTGTAAAGAGCAAGAACTGAATTACATCATGATTCATCCAAAAGCAAATGCCACAAAAACTAAAGCAGATGTATTTAAAAAAAGAACAGGTTGGGTAGGTCGTACAAACGAGCATGCTCGTGATGCAGCAATGCTGGTTTTTCGCCGTATAGCTAAACACTAGATAGGGTTTGATATGGAAAGTATTGATGATTTGAATGGAGATTTAAGAAGTATTGCTGAGGTCATTGGTCGACATAATGCGCTTTATCTTGTCAGCCAATGCCCGCGATACAAAACAGAAAAACGTGCAGGACAGGGGCAATTATTTCTTTATGTGCCAACACTGAAAAGGCTCGAAATGAATCATTTCCTTGTAAAAACTCTTGGGTATCTAGATGCGGAAAAACTCTCAAAAGAATTTGGCGGGGAGTTGCTTGTATTGGCTCAGTGTAAGCAAATCATTTTGAAAACACGCGACAACGGTATTCGCCAAATGATGAAGTATGGCTTTGGGGTTCAAGAGCTTGCGAATATTTTTAATGTAACCGAAAGAGTTGTTTCAAGAGTCTACGGAACAGAGTTAAGCAACCAGCAAATGACTTTTAAATTGTGAATAATGAAAAATAATCTGCACTCTTAAACAATAAAGAAAATTAAAAAGGTGTTTGGAAAAATGGGTGGAAATGAATGGTGGCTCGCATTCTTAAGAGTGTTGAGTGATTTGCAGTATTTCGTTGCAGGGTTAATGGGGGCGGCAGTGGCGACTCGATATAACAAAGAGCAGCTTAAAACACCCAAAGACTACGCCGTATTTTTACTGTCGGGTGCATTTACGGCACATTACCTCACTTTACTCATTATGCATTACACGGCGCTTGCACCGAGTCATGCGGGTGGTATTGGCTTTTTGACTGGAGCGCTTGGTGGGTTGGTCTTACAAGAGTTCTTCGCTTGGATTAAATCGGGTGCATATAAGCAGGTCGGATTTACATCATTTTTCATAGAAATGATGAAAAACTGGTTTAAGCGGGGTGGTAAAAAATGAAAGAAAATCTGATTCGTTCGTTACGTGGTGAAGAGGGCGAAGTGCTTACAGAGTACAAAGATCATTTGGGTTACTCAACGATTGGTGTTGGTCGCTTAATAGATAAACGCAAAGGCGGGGGCATCACTAAAGAAGAATCTGCTTATTTGCTGAACAACGATATCGACAAGATTATTGAACAGCTAGACAAGCGTATTTCGTGGTGGAAGACACTCGACGAAGCACGCCGTGGAGTGTTGGTAAATATGGCATTTCAGATGGGTGTGGATGGATTATTAGGTTTTAAAAACACATTGGCCATGATTCAGTCTGGTCGTTATTCGGATGCTGCGAAAGGTATGTTGAGTTCATTATGGGCGAAGCAAACACCAGCACGCGCAAAACGGATGTCAGAACAAATGCGTACAGGCGTATGGCAATTTAAGTCGGGGTTCTAATGAATATTAAACTCATTGTTGCTCTTGGCTTTTTACTGACCAGTATTTTCATTGGTTGGTGCTGTTATGACTATGGTTATACACAGGCACGCACACAGCAAATAGACAATTACGAAAGCATGATTCGAGAACTGAAAGCTGAATCGGATCAAGCGCTCGAAAGAGAGCGTGAGAGTTACAAAAAACAAGAGCAACTTGAGACTAAGTACCTTGAAAAGATTAAGGAATTACAGCACAATGAAACAACTCTTATTGATGAGTATCGCGCTAACAATCTCAGGTTGCGCGACTCACTTAAAGCCAAGCAATGTCCCGATGTGTCCAGCACTGCCAACAGCACCAGCGGCAATCATGCAACCACAACAGGCGGACTTCACGACAGAGATGTCGAGTTTCTTATTCGGTATGCCGCAAGAGCAGACGCCGTAGCAGAGCAACTCAAGAGTGCTCAAGCTCTCATCAAGCAAGACAGAGAGCTTTGCAACGGTCAGACCGAAACAACTGATTCCAAAGAAAAAATAGTTTCCCAAGGTACTTCCAGAGGGGCACCCCAAGCGGGGGCAAAGACCTCGCGTCTTTCGACATCTCGGTAAAATTTTGAAGTGTGGTTTATGTTTATACCATGCTTATTCGTATTATGGGTTTTTAGTATGTTTTTACATTTGATTGACCGGAAAACAGCAATAGAGTTTGGATTGAAAAAGTTTTTCACTGGTGAAAAATGTAATCTCGGTGGAGTATCAGAAAGATCTACTAAAAATTCAGCATGTAGATGTAAATATCATTTAGATATAAAACGCCTCAACTCAAAAAAACGTTATGTTAATAAAAAGGATGATATTAGACAGCAGCAGAAGCAGTACAGCGAGATGAATAAAGCCAAAATGAATGATGCTTCATTAAGGTATTACAGTAGAAATAAGGAAAAAATAAATAGTCGTAAGAAAATCCATCGACTGAAAAATATCGACAGTATTAAATCTAAGGCATTGGAATACAGGAATCGAAATAAGGAAAAAATAGCAAAAAAAGATAAGGAACGATATGACAGACTTAAATTTTTAGGATTGCTGAAAGAAAAACGTGCAAAGTATTATTCTGAAAATAGAGAAGCCATATTAAATAAAAATAGAGGTTTTCAAAAAACTTGGAGACAAGCAAATAAGGATAAGCTGAGAGATGGAAAACAAAAGCGTAGAGCCGCTAAATTACAAGCAACCCCATCTTGGTATTCAGAATTGGACAGTTTCGTTTTTACCGAAGCCTATCTGTTATCTAAAGATAGGGAGATATTAACTGGAATTAAGTGGGAAATTGACCACATGATTCCATTACAGGCAGAAAATGTTTGTGGTTTACACGTGTGGAATAATTTCCAGGTAATTCCATCATTTTTAAATCAAAGTAAAAGAAACAAAATGATCTACTGCAATCCATTTGATTGGCTGAGGGAAATACTTGATGGTTGCACTTGTTAAAGGTAAACAGGTAACTAGGCAGGCATTAGCTGATGTTTTTGGCGTTTCTTTGCCCACTATTGACGCTTGGGTTAGAAAGGGTTGCCCTTTTGTTGAAAAAGGTGGGCGAGGGCAAGAGTGGCAGTTTAATACAGCTCAAGTTTCTAAGTGGTTACGTGATCGTGATGTAGAAGAAGCAACAGGTGGCATTCCAGATGACCTCGAAGAATTAAAATTGCGTGAGCAAAAAGCAAAAACAGAACTTACTGAATTAGAGTTGGCCACAAAAAAAGGTGAGGTTGCATTAATTGCAGAGTTTGAGCGTGCTCAAGCAATGGTATTTGCTGCTATACGTGCAAATATTATGAATGTGCCGCAGCGTGCCGTTTTACAGCTACTTGGTGAAACTGATGAAAGAGCTTTTAAAGAGAAATTAAAAGCTGAACTGATCTTAGCACTTGAAACTTCAGCTGAAGAAGAGCTGGAGGAGGAAGAGATTGAGTGATCTTTCTATATTCAGTAATTATGGATCTGTTCTAGATGCTGTAAAACGCTCTATGCATCATCTGGTACCGCCACCAGATATTCTGCCAAGTAAGTGGGCAGAAAAAAATATTAAGATCCCTGTTGGTAATGCGATACCAGGTCCTATTAATTTTGATAATGCGCCGTATCAGCGTGGCATGATTGATGCCATCAAAGAATATGGTGTTCGTCGTATCACCTACATGACAGGTGCACAGCTTGGTAAAACTACAATTCAACAGTGTGCAACTGGCTATTTCATTGCTCATGAGCCTAAATCACAAATATTTGTACAGCCAACACAAGGTGATGTGCAAACCTTTCTAGAAACCAAGCTTCGTCCAATGATTGAGGCGAACAAATCCATTTCTCAAAAGATGGCCAAGCCTCGTAGCCGTGATGGTGTGAATAATAGCCGCATGATTTCTTATGTTGGCGGGTGGTTGATGTTCTCCTGGGCGGGCTCACCAAAGACATTGCGTTCACGTTCCGCGCCAATTACTCACGCTGATGAAATTGACGGCATGGAGGCAACAGCGGAGGGTGATCCAATTGAATTACTTGCTCAGCGGTCAGCAACATTTGGTGATCAAGCTTTAAGAACAGAATCGAGCACACCAACAATTGCTGGTGCAAGTCGTGTAGAAAATGCATTTAAGCAAGGCGATATGCGCCGTTACTATGTGCCATGCCCACATTGCAATGAAGCACAATTCCTAAGATGGGAAAATGTCACTTGGCAGGGTCGAAAATCTACAAATATTCAAGACGCAAAAGAAGATTTAGATCAAGAGCATGATGTTGAAACAGCGGGTTATCGCTGTGAATGCTGTGGTGCAGTGTGGTCTGATGGTGAGCGTATTGCTTCGATTCGTAATGCTGAAAAACTTGGTCACGGCTGGAAGGCAGAAAAACCATTTAAGGGCCATATTAGCTTTCACGCGCCAGAGATGCTTTCTACATTCCGTAAGATGCGTGACATCGTGCAATCCTATTTAGATAAGTTGGTGCTTGATGATTTACAGGTATTTGTAAACGTGTCACTGGGTGAAACTTATGAAGAAAATGGAGATAAGGCAGATCCTGAAATACTACAGCTACGTGCGGAGGAATATGTCGCACGTGTGCCGAACGCAGGTGTCTATCTAACTTGTGGTATCGACATGCAGATGGATCGTTTAGAACTTGAGATTGTCGCTTGGGGTGTAGGTGAAGAAAGTTGGTCTATAGATTACCGTGTGCTTTGGGGTGATCCGTTGGGTGATGAGATTTGGGAAGAATTAGACGACATTCTTGAAGCTACGTATTTGCATGAATCGGGTGCACAACTGAGTGTTTCGGCTGCATGTTTAGATACAGGTGGTACGGCTGGTTATACACAGCGTGCCTATGAATATGTAAAAAGTCGTAGAAATAGAAAGTTGTTTGCAATTAAAGGGCGTGCAGGTTGGGGTATGCCAATTGTGCAAAGTCCACAGCGTAAGCAATCGGGTAAAGATAAGCGTAAAGTTGATTTATTCATTGTTGGGGTAGATGAAGCAAAACTTACTGTTATGCGCCGTTTGGATTTAGAAAAGAAAGGACCGGGCTATTGTCATTTTCCACATGACCGAGAAAGTGAATGGTATAGACAATTAACGGCTGAAAAATTGATTATCCGCTATGTCAAAGGACAGCCAATACGTGAATGGCATAAGCCAGATCGAGCACGAAATGAAGCACTGGATTGTCGTGTATATGCTTTGGCTGCTTTAAAAATTATGCAGCCGAATTTAAAGCGTGTAGCTGAGCGTGTATCAATAGATGTGTCAGATCAACCTGTGATTGAAAATAAAGAGAATACCGAATCTAAGCCTAAAACTGTTGTTAAACGTAAGGTTGTTAAAAAGCCACAAGCAAAAATAGTCATGCCAGCTATCAAGAGTGCTGTGGTTAAGAAAAAACGAATATTTGGAAATAAGAAGCCGTCCTAAATACCAACAACAAAACTGAATAATGATTTCAAAGTTAGCTTTGACTACATTCAAATTTTATATTTGAGTAAATAAAATGGTTACTGAAATCTCTCCAGCTGAGCTAGTTACTCTTAAAAATGGTCAAATTTACAAAATAAAAGGCTTGTCATCTCTATATACATATCAATCAACAGCAACAGCGAGTGCTGTGTATGGGAGTCACGATCAAGTCAACTGGGTCAAGATTGTAGATTTGGCTATTAATGATTCATCTGTATTACAGCAAAGCTGGCATTACATCAAGGTTGTTGGTGGTGATGTTTTATTAAGACGAGGTTAATTATGGCTATCGTCAATTCAAGAGCAGCTATTGAGCCTAAAACTGGTAAAGCTGCCATTTTTGTTAATGAAACCATACACTCACTAATTCGCAAACTATTCGCCAACAATGAGCAAGGCTTTGCTTACGACCCTAACGACTTAACCACACTCTATCAAGACGCAGCAGGGACTGTGCCTGTGACTGGTGTGGGGCAGGCTGTTGGGTTGATCAAGGACAAGTCAGGTCGTGGTAATCATGCCTACCAAACCACATCAGCATCACGCCCATTATTACAACGCAATGCAACAATAGGGGTGTATTACTTAGAATTTGATGGTAGTGATGACTTCCTTGTGACGAATAGTATTGATTTTACTGCTACTGATAAAGCGAGCTTATTTGCAGGAGTTCGTAAATTATCAGATACAGCGCAAATTATTACAGAACTCTCAGAAACATATAACGTTAACAATGGCTCTTTTTGCTTCATAGCAGGTAATGATGTTGGTGGTATCGGTTACATATCTATTGGGCGTGGTTCGGCTACCGTAGATGTAAGCCAATTCGCACGTAGTTTTACATATATAGCTCCAGACACCGCAGTATTATCAGTAAAGCACGACATTTCTAACAGTCTATCTAGTATCCGCAGGAATGGTGTAAGTGGTATGGACGGACTTGGATATAAAGGCTCAGGAAACTTTGGTAACTATCCACTTTATATCGGTAGGCGTGGAGGAACATCATTCCCATTCAACGGTCACATTTACAGCTTAATCGGTGTGGGTCGTTTAACTACAGATGCTGAAACAGCAGTTATCGAGAAAGAATTAGCTAAACGTACAGGAGTGACTCTAAGTGTTTAACTTATCCGTAGTAAATATCATCCCTGATGCACATAAAGATGCAATCAACCAGATTGCTGAAGCTTATGGATGCGGTCCTAACAATCTTTCAGTAAAGCTACAGGATACTGAAGGTAATGTTTTCTGGGGCTGTCATTCGTGGTGGAAGTCGGAGGACTATGCAGTATTCAGTGACGATGAATTAAGAGCGCAGGTAGTTCCTGCTGAGTTGCAACCATCACTTGAACACCTATACGAGCGATTAATGCTTGATGGTAGTAGTCAAGAGAATTGGCAAAGTGCTTTGGATGAATTGGGGCTTTCGGAAGTTCAAGAAGAAGTTTAAATTTTTACAAGCATCCGAAAGGGTGCTTTTTTTGCAATTGTGAATAATGAAAAAAAACGCCTAAAAAATAATGATAAGACCAAGAAAACACGCATTTTTGGTTAAAAATACATGAGTGGTCAGCAATTTCCAAACCAAATCAAAGCAGGTACTACGTTTAAATTTAGTTTGAATTTGACCGCTTACCCTGCCTCCGATTGGACAATTCACGCCTATTTACGTGGTGCTCATGCAATTGATATGCAGGCAGAGCCACAGGGCAATATGCATATTTTCAATATTTCAGCTTTGGTCACAAAAGAATACAAAGCGGGTCATTACGGCTATTCACTTCGAGCAATTCACACTGAATCTGGTGAAGTTTATGAACTTGAAGCTGGCGCTGTTGAGATTAAAGCAGACTTGGCGGCGATATCTACAAGCCAAGATTTAAGAAGTCATGCACGTAAAACACTAGATGCAATTGAGGCAACTATTGAAGGGCGTGCAAGTCTTGACCAAGAACGATACAGAATTAACAACCGTGAACTATATCGAACACCACTAGAAACTTTAAAGAAACTACGTGATCAGTATCGAGCAGAAGTGAGCCGTGAAGAAGCAAAGCTATCCGGCAAAAGCATGTTCGGTAAAACATTACGTGTGCGTTTGGGGTAAACCATGTTTGGATTAATAAAGAAAGAAGACCAAATCAGAACTCCACACGTTACAGAATTGAATGACGTAACTGTGAACAAGCCTAAAAAACTATATCGAAATATGGTTCGCTCATTTAAAGCTGCTGTTTCAAGTCGCTTAAACAGTAAGTGGCCATCTATGCCGATCAGCGCGGATATAGTAATTGAGCGCAATCAAAGAATTTTAGTAGCACGTAGTCGTGAGCAATGCTCAAACAATGATTATGCAAAAAACTATGTTCGCATGGTGCACCAAAATATTGTTGGCCCTACTGGTGTGACACTTCAAGCACAAGTTAAAAACTCCGCAGGTAAACTTGATGCACAAGCCAATGATGCGCTTGAGTTTGCTTGGTCTGAGTGGTCGAAAAAAGAAAACTGCGACATCCAATCAAAGAAAACATGGCGCTCTATTCAGCGTACTTGTGTGGTTTCAGCCGCCAAGGATGGTGAATTTTTTGCACGGATCGTTCGCGGTGGTGACGCTGGGCCATGGGGGTTTTCGTTACAGCTGATTGATGCACAACGTTGTCCAATTGATTACAACGCTAAGTTGAAAAATGGCAGATTTATTCGCCAAGGCATTGAGTTTAATACTTATGGCAAGCCAATCGCGTATTACTTTAATGCCACAGATGGTGATGATGTTTACTATCGAACAGCGACTAACAATTACACTCGAGTAGAAGCATCCGATGTGATTCATGGATTTTTAGAAGACATGGTTGGGCAAAAGCGTGGCTTGCCTTGGACTTCTACAAGCTTATTCCGATTACATCAAATTTCAGAGTTTGAAGACTCAGCTATTGTGAATGCACGTGTATCTGCCAACAAAATGGGTTTTATTCAGTGGCGTGAGGGTTTCGGTCCTAAATTTGAAGAAGACGATGAGATTCAAATTGAATCGCAAGCTGGTGAATTTCCGATGTTGCCAGAAGGCGCTGAACTTAAAGAGTGGTCGCCAAATTATCCAACAGGTGAATTTCTACCATTTCACAAAGCAATGCTTAGATCGATGGCTGCAGGTATGGGGGTTTTATATAACAACCTTGCTTCAGATTTGGAAAACGTCAACTTCTCAAGTATTCGTCAGGGCACTTTGGATGAGCGCGAACACTGGAAAGAATTACAACAATGGCTAATTGAAACACTGATTGAGCCTGTATTTTTTGAATGGCTCAAATATTCGCTATTGAAAGGCCATATTAAGAAAAAAAATGGTTCTTCATATCAAGCCTTGGAACTTGACCGATTAAGCAAGGTTTCTTGGCAAGCACGCCGTTGGACGTGGATCGATCCATCAAGCGAAGTAGCAGCCGCTGAAAAAGCAAAAAATAACATGCTGACTTCACCAGGCTCTGTAATTCGCGAACAAGGTAAAGATCCGCAAACCGTGTGGGCAGAATCCGCGCGTGATTTAAAAACAATGAAAGACGAATACATTAATCAAGGTTTTTCTGCTGAAACCGCAGAAGAAATGGTGCTTGCCAGCATGGGGCGCAAACAAACAGGGGCGGTAGGTCGTCCAAAGGAAGGTATGTAAATGAAAATTAACCGTATCAATTTAGCGATGGCTTTGGCTGGTACCTATTTTACACGTGATGCTTCAAACACTGTGTTGCCTGAATTTAACAAGGAGGCATTAACGCGTTCTTTTACTTTTGAGCGCGCTTCAATTGATGAAGAAAAACGCACTGTAGAGCTTTCATTTTCAAGTGAAGTGGAAGTTCAGCGTTGGTTTGGTTTTGAGGTTCTAGATCATAGTGCTGGCGCTATGCGTATGGACCGCATTATTGGTGGTTCTTTGTTGCTGAATCATGATTGGGATGATCAGGTAGGTGTTGTTGAATCTGTGCGCATTGATGCAGATCGTAAAGGTCGTGCGGTAGTTCGTTTTGGGCGCTCAGCACATGCAGAAGAGATTTTTCAAGATGTTAAAGATGGTATTCGTAAGCATGTATCTGTGGGGTATCGCGTACTCGGTGCCAAGTTAAAAGAAACGCGTGATGGTAATGATGTCTATCTCATTACAGATTGGGAACCTTATGAGATTTCACTTGTATCTGTACCTGCGGATATCACAGTAGGGGTGGGACGTTCTGCAATTGTGAATAATGAAAACACACCTGCGAATTTGCAAAATGAAAAAATAAACAATACTCAAATTCCTCATCAACAGAGAACACACATTATGAATTGGGAATATTTTACTGACGAAAAGGGCAACCAAGTACGTCAACAAGTAGACGCAGAAGGTAAGCGTTTTGGTGCAATCGAATTGGTTCGCGCTGTTGATGATACAGCAGAGCAAGGCGCGCAAGCAGAGCGCAAACGTGTAAGCGATATTATTGCTTTAGGTGAGCGTTTTGGCGCGGGTGACTTGGTTCGTCAATTTATTGATGAAAATAAAACAGCAACAGATTTGCAAGCCGCAATTTTAGAACGAACCCATAAAAAACAAAGCAAACCGTTACGCGAACAAACGCGTGATAGTAACCTTGGTTTGTCTGATTCGGAAGTTCAGCGTTTTAGCTTGGTCCGCGCAATTCGTGCATTACTTCCAAATGCAACACAAGCAGATAAAGAAGCAGCTGCTTTTGAAATGGAATGTAGCCGTGAAGCTGAAAAAGCGTATGGCCGTACTGCACAAGGTATTTTAGTGCCAAGCGATGTTTTAAATCGTGCGTTTGAAAAAGGTGGTACTACAAGCTCTGGCGCAAGCATTGTTGCTGAAGACCATCGTGCAGACATGTTTATTGACATGCTTCGTAACCGTACATCAATCATGGGTCTTGGTTATGTGATGGGTGGTTTAGTAGGTGATGTTGATATTCCAAAACAAACCGCTGGCTCAACAGCATATTGGTTGGGTGAAGATGAAGAGGTTGGTGCTTCAAATCCTACCACTTCACAATTAAAAGCATCTCCTAAAACAGTTGGTGGCCGTGTTGAGATTACACGTAAGCTTTTACAACAAAGCTCTCCAGCAGCAGAAGATTTGGTTTGGAATGATTTAAACCGTTCAATTGCATTGAAAATTGACCATGCTGCTTATTACGGTTCAGGTTCTGCAAATCAGCCACTAGGCCTTAAAAATATTTCAGGCATTAACGCCGTGAATTTTGCTGCGGATAATCCTACTTTTGCTGAATTGGTGAAAATGGAGTCTGAAATTGCATCTGATAATGCAGAAGCAGACCGTATGGCATATGTGATTAACGCAGCAATGCGCGGTCATGCAAAAACAACAGCGCGTTTTGGATCTGGTACAGAAAGTACAATCTGGGAAGCAGGCAATACAATGAACGGCTACCGCACAGAAGTAACCAATCAAATTGCCAATGGTGATGTGTTCTTTGGCAACTTTGCCGACCTAATCATCGCACTTTGGGGTGGTCTTGATATTACTGTCGATCCGTATTCATCAAGTGCTAAAGGTGGCGTGCGCATTGTTGGCTTCCAAGATGTAGACTTTATTCTTCGCAATACTGCATCAATTTGCTATGGCAAGAAACCAGCTTAATGCTGGTTTCTAACCTGTCTTTAGACTTTATATAGGTATATAAAAATGGTTAAGAAACTAACTGTAGTTATCGCTTTAACTTCCGCTGTTGCAATTGATGGTGAAATTCGTGTTGCAGGCGCTGAAGTTGAAGTTGATCAAGATCTTGCAAAAGATTTATTGGCGCGTGGTCGTGGCGTATTGGTTGAAGCAACTGATTTCACCCAAGAGGGGGATGGAGAGATTGATTTGGCTAAAATGACAAAAGCTCAATTGGTTGAATTTGCACTGCATGAATATGAAATTGAACTTGATGCATCGCTTACCAAGGATGCGTTAATCGAAGCGATTCAAGCAGCTGCGGAAGACGAATAATGACTTCGCCGAGTTGGGAAAATTTAGACGTTTTCCTACAAACTGATGCGGTAGGTGGCTTTGCTATTACCGCAACGATTCAGTTTGCGGATGGGTCTGATGATAAGCCAGTAACAGGCATATTTGATGAGCCATATCTAAATGCTCAGCTTGGCGAATATGAAGTTGACGATGCTCAGCCACGCTTTACATGTAAATCAAGTGATGTGAAAGGTGTGGCGCGTGGTGATGACTTGTTACTTCCCGACGGTCGCAAATTTCATGTGATGACATATCCACAGCAAGACGGTACTGGAATGTCTATTCTTAAACTTGAAGTGAATGCATGATTTCTCTTGGTATTAGTGCTCAAGGCATTGAATCAATTATTGCTGAGTTAGAGCCTACAGAAAAACAAGTTAATGCTGCATTAAGCCGTACTTTAAATAAGATGGCCAAGTGGATTCAAACGAGAACTGTAAAAGGTTTGAGTGCAGAGCTTCAAGTTATGCAGAAGGTTTTACGCAGAAGAATGCGTAAGACGACGATTCAAAAAACAAGTACAGGTTGGACAATCAATCTTTGGTATGGCTTAAACGAAATATCATTGATTCATTTAAATGCACGTGAAACTAAACGTGGTGTGACTGCTGGCAAACATAAGCGAGACGGTGCTTTTATTGCTAAAGGTCAAGTTTTTAAAAGACAAGGAAAAGGGCGTTTGCCACTTGAAAAGCAAACGTTAGAAATTAAAGAAAAAGCAGACTCGTATTTAGATGGACAGGCTTTTTCTAATGGGTACCAAGAGCAATTTTTTAAAGTTTTGGAGCATGAATTGAAATGGCAGATGCGATAGAAGGCACAGACATCGTTGCAATGCATGAGAACATTGTAAAAAAACTTTCAGATCAATTTAAAGATAATTTTAAGTTGATTGAATTTTATCGAAGTGAAAATGAACGCTCGCCATTAAAAAAAGAAAATTTACCAGCATTGTTGCTTGAGGTTCCAGACTTTGAGTTGAATTTGGAAGGAGATGCAGGTACAGAGCAATTACCTATGTTTGCTCGCATTGAAGCGCGCGTTGTTATTGATGCAATGGAAAAAGAACAAGACAATCCAACTTTTGCAAAATTAAAGGTAAGAACACTTGCCTTAAAACTTGCCCAATACCTTTTTAAAAACAAACATTTTCACGAATTAAAAACAGGTCCGTTAACTCTTTTAGATGTGACTGAAGATGCATTTTATCCTGGACTAGACCGCTATGATGTTTGGCGTGTGGATTTTTCCATACCTATTCATATTGGTGAAAGTATTTGGAAATCTGAAGGCGTAACGCCTACAGCATGGTTTAGTTGGGCACCCGAAATTGGTAGTGCTCATTCAAGTGCTTATCAGGAAATATTGCCATGAGTTATGCATTAGCACAGATGGATCGCATCCTTGCAAACCTTATAAAGATAGGTCGTGTAGATAGCGTTGATTTAGCCGCTGGTACTGCAACAGTAAATTTTGATGGTGAGTTGGTATCGGGTCTTGAGTGGTCTAAAACACGTGCTGGAGCAGATCGCTCATGGAATGGCGGTTATACCAAAGGTGAGCAAGTTTTAGTGCTGTCTCCATCAGGTGATTTATCACAAGGTGTTATTGCATTTGCGATATCTCAAGACGCCTTTCCGAATGCTGGTGATGGCGAAAACCCAAAGCATATTTATGCAGATGGGACTGTGGTCGAATACAACAAAGCGAGTAATACATTAAATATCGATCTTTCCGCTTCAGGTGGCAAGGTTGTGATTAATGGTGGCTTGGTTGTAGATGGCTCAGCTGAATTTAATGGTTCTGATGTAACGCATAAAGGCAAAAGCATTGGTAAAGACCATTCACATAAGGGTGTTCAGACTGGCAGTGGTAATACTGGGGCGGTGAACTAATGGGTATGAATGCTGAAACGGGCCGTGAATTGACAGGGTTGGAGCATTTAAAACAATCGATTGCCGATATTTTAAATACTCCGATTGGTTCACGTGTGATGCGCCGTGATTATGGCTCTCGATTATTTGAATTAATTGATGCGCCAATTAACAGAAGCACGGTGGTTGATATTGTTGCAGAAACCGCAGAAGCCCTAATGAAGTGGGAAGATCGCCTTGTGGTTAGTGCTGTAGATGTAACGAGCGCAGTAGTAGGACAGATTGTTCTAAGAATTACTGGCAAATACAAACTTGATGGGAAGACTGTTCAATTGGACGGGATTGTGGTGGGCAAATGAGTACAGTCGATTTTTCACAGCTTTTACCGCCTAGCTTAATCACAGAATTAAGCTACGAAGCCATTTTCACAAAAAGAAAAGAAAGCTTCATATCTCTATATGATGCATCTGAACAACAAGCAGTACGACAGTTATTGCAACGTGAATCTGAACCAGTGGTGAAGTTGCTACAAGAAAATGCATATCTGGAAATGCTGTATCAAGCAAAATGTAATGCTGACGCTAGATCTTTATTGCTTGCTTATGCGGAAAAATCAGATTTAGATCATTTGGCTTTAACAGAATACGGGCTAACACGCTTAGTTGTAACGCCTGCGGATAACACAGTAATTCCGCCAGTTGAAGCTGTGTATGAATCTGATGAGCGATTACGTGAGCGTTGTATTTTATCATTTGATGGTATGAATACGGCTGGATCTGCAAATGCGTACCGCTATTTCACATTATCGGCAGATGGTCGAGTAGATGGTATTAAGGTGAAATCCGATGAAGCAACCCCTTGCTTTTTAGACATTGTGATTACGCAAGTTGATAGTGAAAACGGTGCAGCATCAGAAGAACTGATTCAAATTGTTCAAAAGGCTTTAGATCCTGATACGGTGCGTCCAGTTGGTGATAGACCAAAAGTTAAATCAAGTATCGCAACAAATTACCAAATTGAAGCGGTTTTATATGTTGGTAAAAATGCAGAGGATGCATTGTTACTTGAAGCTGCAAATATTCGATTAGATAAATACATTAAAAATGCTCAAAAAAACGGTGAAAGTATTTACCTATCTGCAATTTATGCTGCATTGCATGTGGATGGGATTGAGCGAGTCGAGATTACTTCGCCAGCCTCAGATTTGGTAATGGACAGTTATCACCATCCATACTGCACATCTAAAAACATTACAGTTGGAGGTGTAATTTGACAAGTTTACTTCCTCCAAATTCCACAGACTTAGAAAGAAAACTTGCTGAAGTTGGTAAGAATGCTTTTGATTTACCCTCAATTCGCATTATCAAAGATATTGATCATGTGCCATCACAGTTTTTACCCTTCATCGCTTGGCAAAAGTCAGTCGACTATTGGGATGAAAACTGGCAAGAAGAATTAAAACGAAAAGTCATTAAAGAATCACGTGATTTACATCGTTTAAAAGGCACACCTGCAGCTATTAAGAAAGCCTTAGAACCTTTTGGTTATGAAGTCAACCTGATTGAATGGTGGCAAGCACAGCCGAATCTGACACCAGGAACGTTTAATTTAGAGTTGAACGTCATTGGTAAAAGCTTAAATGCTGAAACATACAGTGAAATAAATAGATTAGTGTCTGAATCAAAAGCCGCATCGCGTCATCTAGCAAATTTAACAGTAACAATTAACCCAATTTTAACGATACGCAACCTTATTGTGCATCAAACAGCATTAACGTATACAAGCGAGCCGAGGTCATAAATGGCTGAATATTATAATGTCACAACGAATTTAGGTGATGCTGAAGTCGCCAACGCAATCGCCACCAATACAAAAGTCGACATCACGCACATTGCTTTTGGCGACGGCAATGGATCTGTTCCGACCCCTTCTAAAAGTCGAACGACTTTAGTGCGTGAAGTACACCGTCAAGCCGTTACCAAGTATGAACGCCACCCTACCAATCCGAATTGGATCGTTATTGAAACAATTATTCCATCTGACATTGGTGGCTTTACAATTCGTGAAATGGGTATCATTGGAAATGGAAAACTGCTTTCACACGGCTCACATGCACCATTTGAAAAAGTGGCAGATCCATCAGGCGTTTCTGAATACCGTCTGAAGTTCACACAAAATATTACCGATGGGAATGTCGTATCGATTACGCTTGATGATTCATTGATTTTTGCAACGCAAGCATGGGTAGAAGAAAATTTTATTAAACGTTCTGAGATTGTAGATAATTTAATTACTGCTGATCCTAATAAGCCGTTGTCCGCAAATGCTGGTAAATCCTTACAAGATGGTAAGTTGGGTAAAAATGATAATGCTGTAAGTGCAACCAAGCTACAAACTGCACGTACGATTGGTGGTGTATCATTTGACGGCACTTCAAACATTAATTTGCCGTTGCTTGGTTATGACCAAGCTTGGCAAAACGTTAAGTCATCCCGTAACAGCGGTGTTGTTTATACAAATACAACGGGAAAACCTATTCAACTGTTCATATGTGCTAACTTCGACGCAACCGGGAAAATAGAGATTGACGGTATTTCACTACCTATTTATGACCAAGAAGCATACGGGTTTATTTTTGTGGTTATTCCTGCAGGAAGCACGTACAAAGTAACAGTTGTTAATACCGCATTACTACAGACATGGGCAGAACTACGATGAAAAAATATATTGCGATTGATGGTTCAGAAATTCGCTATTTTGAAGATGAAGTAAACGTCAGTGATTGGATTGATTTAAGTAAATATCGATTAATGACAGAAGCTGAAAGCTTAAAGCATGAAACCCCAAAACCTAGCCAGTTTCATACAGAGTGGAACGGCTCAGAGTGGATTGACACACGCACAGAAGAGGAAAAACTCGCATACAAACGTTCACAATATCCAAAACTCACACGCTACCAATTTATGCGTGGCATGCTTGAATATGGCTATAAGTCTTTAGACATTGAAGCTCAAATCATGCTCATTGAAGATGAATATACACGTGAATTGACCATGATCAGTTTTAAAGACGCAGGTAATTTCGTTCGTACAGACCCAAGTATTGATGTTATACGTGACATGTTGAATAAAACAGATTTAGAAATTGATGAGTTTTGGGAGAATACTTCAAACTTGTAAATAAAGCCCTCATTGAGGGCTTTATTATTAAGGATTTAAGGCTTGCTTAAACATAGGTATTAAAAGTTTGTTTCCATATTCATTTAAATGATCACCATCACGATAAATTGGGTATCCATTATATTGAGCTAAACATTTTCCTGTTTTACATAGATATTTGGCAGGATCCAAAACATAGGCACTACACTTATTTGCTACTTTTTGAATTATCTCTCGTAACTCTTGGTTTTGATTATAGTACGTAGCACTGTTGATAGATAAATCTATATTTTTTTCCTTTCTAAGTATCATATGGCTCATTTTTTTGGATACATTAAATCCCATCTCAGGAATTGGCTGAACAATATAAACAGGTGCACTAGGTGGTAGTGCGCAAAGGGTTTCTTCTAGATTTTTTGAAAATTGCTTCAGAAGAGTTTTCCCTTGAGTTTCTGTAGTTTTTTCAAAGAACATAGGAGGGATATTATTTCCTTCAATTTTTTCTGGATCTGACTCGCCATAGATGTTTGCTGTCCAGCGACTTACGATAAAAATAGGCGTGTTATTATAATTTTGTAGTGTCTTTAGTCGATCAAAGTTTTCGTAATAACATACATTATTTACATCGAAAGTTCTTTTTGCATTGAGAATGAATGAGCAGCCTGAGCGTGTTAAGGATAAGATACCTTCATTCTTTAAATTATATTGGGAACTAATAGAAGTAAGAATGGCATCAGCATGACTATCACCAACTACAATTGCTCGAATATTTTGATTATTTCCAATTTTACATTGCGCATATCCATTGCTATTAATATTTGGTAAGCAATTATAGGGATTGGTAGTTTTTTCCTCATTGTTAATATCTAATAAAAATTGAGGGTAATGATACTCGAGACCATTAGTTTTTTTAACAACATATCCACACGCTAAAATAACTAAAAAAACATAAAAAGGTTTAACTTTGTAGATATCTTTCCATGATGCATAGCGCGGGAAATTGATTTTCTCAATAAACTGATAACTTAAGAAACCAAGTAAAATTGACAGAGGGATTCCATACATCCACCAATTTTCAAATGCAAAGTAAAAACCTAAAACCACCAGAGGCCAGTGCCAAACGTAAATAGAGTAGGACCATTTACCAATATAATTAGAAACAGGGTTATTAATGACAAAATTATTTTGATAGTTCGCCACTACTATTAAATATGCGCCAAGTACAGGAATTAGTGCCATGTAGCTAGGCCAGGGCGTGTCTTTTGATATTAAAAAATATGAAGCAATAATTAAGATTATGCCTAAGCACTGAGTCACTATTTGATGTAGCTTATTTTTTAATGACCATGGATATAGGAATGCTAATCCACCAAGGAGCATTTCCCAAGCACGACTTGTCAGTAAGAAGTAAGCAGTTTTACTATCTTTATAAGTCGCATAAATACAGTAAATGAAACTTGCTAAAAATAAGCCTAAAACCACACGTTTTAAATTGCTAACACTCAAGTACTTTTTAAGAGCGATAATGACGATTGGGAAAAAAATATAGAATTGCCATTCAACAGATAAAGACCAAGTATGAAGAAGCCATTTGGTATGCTCTGCAGTATCAAAGTAACCACCACCTTTTGCGAATAGTAGATTCGAAATAAATAGAGAGCTTTTTTCAACTTGACGTCCTAAGTCACGGTAGTCTGTAGGTAGTAAGTAAAACCAACCAAATACAAGTAATACGGCAGACATAGCTGCAAGTACAGGCACAATTCGGTTTGCTCTAGCATTATAGAATTTGAATAAATTAAAAGTATTTTTTTCTACACCACTGAAAATAATCGATGTCATTAAGAAGCCAGAAATGACAAAGAAAACATCTACCCCTGCAAATCCACCAGGTAACCATTGTGGATTAAAGTGAAAAACAACAACAGCAAGTACAGCTATTGCTCTAAGTCCATTTATATCGTATCTAAAATTCATTTATAGCAACTTATTAAAATGTTGAATGACGAAATCTTGGCTATTTTATAGAAACTAGAAAAATAAAGCTTTAATTGCACAGAATTTTTAAGGTTATTAGCGCAATTGTGAATAATGAAAATTACAGGCTAAAGCGTAAGAATTGACTAAAATCTTCAACTGAGATTGCGGTTAATGAGTGACTTATTTTTACATGGGATTCAAAACGTCACAGTAGATGATGGTGCACGCCCCATCACTACCGTACGTAGTTCCACAATTGGGTTAATTGGGTCTGCACCAGAAGCCGATCCTTTAATTTTTCCACTAAACAAACCTGTTTTAATTGCAGGGTCACGTACGCTTGCAGCAAAGCTTGGTGAAACAGGAACGCTACCACAAGCGCTTGATTCTATTTTTGATCAAATTGGCGCCGTGGTTATTGTTGTGCGTATCGATGAAGAGGGAACAGCTCCAGCTACATTAGCAAATGTAATTGGTGGTGTTGATGCAAACACTGGCACATATGAAGGTGTTCATGCATTCCTAGCATCTGAAAACATCACAGGCTTTGTTCCTAAAATTCTAATTGCACCTGGTTTTACACATACGCGTACAGAAGCAGTTGGCGAAACACCAGCTACATCAAATCCAGTTGTTGCGGAATTAATTGGTATTGCAGAGCGCTTAAAAGCAGTCATTGTTGCCGATGGCCCAAATACCAATGATGCTGATGCAATTGCATACTCAAAAGACTTTGGTTCTAAACGCGTATTTTTAGTCGATCCTAAAGTTTTAAAATCAGTCGACGGTGAAACTTCTCAAGAATGGGCAAGTGCTTGTGTTGCTGGTTTAATTGCTAAATCAGATAATGATCGTGGCTGGTGGTGGTCTCCGTCTAACCAAGAAATTAATGGTATTGTTGGTACTGCTCGCGCAATTGATTTTGCAATGGGCGACGCGAATTGTCGTGCTAATTTGCTCAATGAAAAAAATATCACGACAATTATTCGTCAGCAGGGCTATCGTCTTTGGGGCAACCGCACACTTTCAAGTGATTCAAAATGGGCATTCTTATGTGTTGTACGTACAGCAGATATGATTGATGAATCATTAAAAGCTGCACACCTTTGGGCTGTAGATCGTGGCATTACAAAAACTTATGTAGATGATGTGATTGAGGGTGTGAATGCTTACTTGCGTTACCTCACAAACATCGGTGCTATTTTGGGGGGTTCTTGTTGGGCAGACCCTGATCTAAATTCAGCAGATCAAATTGCACAAGGGAAAATCTATTTCGATTTTGACTTTACGCCAGTGTATCCAGCCGAGCATATTATTTTCCGTTCTCACTTGGTTAATGACTATATCAAAGAGATTTTTTCTTAAGGAGTATTTGAGATGGGTGTAGCAAAGGATATTCGTAAGAATTTTAATTTATTTGTTGATGGTCGTGGCTATGCTGGTAACACAGATGAAGCCAATATGCCTGAATTGTCTTTACAAACTGAAGAATACCGCGCTGGTGGCATGGATGCCCCGATTGATATCACAATGGGGATGGAAAAGTTAGTTGCTGACTTTACTTTGAACGCACATGATCGCGATGTCTTGTCTTTGTTTGGTGTGAAAGAAGGTAGCCAAACTTCATTTACAGTGCGTGAGGCAATGGAGTCATTTGACGGCACAGTAACAGCCGTGGTTCATAATTTGACGGGTAAAATTGTCAAAATTAACCAAGGTACCTCAAAAGCTGGTGAAGCACCTAAAGATAAATATGATTTGTCTTTGACGTATTACAAACAAACGATTGGTGGTCAGGTTATTCATGAAGTTGATGTGATCAACATGGTTCGTATTATTAATGGCACAGATGTATTGGCGGATATCCGCTCAGCGTTAGGAATGTAAAATGGCAACTCAAAAAGAATATATTCAAGAAAATGAAGGTATGAACCAAATCACATTAAGCCGTGCTTATGATGGCTTGAATCAGATTGGTATGCGCGAACCAACAGTGCAAGATTTACTTTCTGCTGAACTGCAAGCAAAGGGCAAGTCTGATGCCGAGCAGGAAATCACGATGTTCGCAAATCTGTGTGAAATTACACCGGACTTTATTAAATGTTTGGGTTTAAAGGACTATAAACGGATCCAAGAGTCATACCGACTTTTTACCGAATAAGTGCAAATGACATTCGCCAGTATGTACTTGCACTATCCTCTTTTTCATCATGGCCACTGTCTGAAATTGAGAAATTACCCATTTCGAGATTGATTTGGTGGTGTGATGGACTCCCTAGAGAAACCGCTTAAATGCGGTTTTTCTTTGCATAAGTGAATAATGAATAAAATGCATTAAAAATAACAAAATGGCACATTGGTTTAAGTGTGTCCGATGCAATGTCAAATAAAAAATTGAATGCAATTATCACCATTGGTGGTGAAGTTGCAGGGTCTTTAAAGTCAGCAATTGGCAGTACTACGTCTCAACTTGGCAAAATTGGCTCTGAAATTAATCGAGTTAAAAAAAATCAGGCCATGCTGGGTGAGTCAATCCGCACCTTTGGCAGTATGGGTAAAAACGTTGATAACTTACGTGCACGTTATTCCGCTGTTACGGATGAATTAAACAGATTGACGACGGCACAGCAGAAGCTCAATAAAATTGAACATGCGCGTTTAAAAAATCAAGAAAAAGCAACAGAGTTAAAAGGCCAAATTGGTTCTACAGTGGCACAAGCCGTGGCGGTTGGTGCATCACTTTATACCGCCGTATCTGCATCATCAGAATTTAATTACAACATGCAGATGATTGGCAATACTGCAAATATGTCTAATGAACAGATCAAGGCCATGAAAAATGAAATCATGGAAACATCGAAGTTTTTAGGCGCTACAGTTCAGGATGTTCAGACTTCGCAGGGCTTTTTGATTGCAGCGGGTATGAGTGAGGATGTTGCAACTAAAATGCTGAGACCAGTTGGTATGGCTGCTGTTGCAGCAGGTGCAGCAATTGAGGATGTGTCAAAAGCAGCCTTCACTTTGAACGACACACTTGGAGTCGCACCAAGTGCAATGAAGGACAACTTAGGTATTTTGGTGCAGGCTGGTAAAGAGGGTAACTTTGAGTTTAAGGCGATGGCTCAATATCTTCCAACTCTTGGTGCATCGTTTAAAGCACTAAAAATGGAAGGCAGTGAAGCAGCCGCCACCATGGGTGCGGCATTGCAAATTGCTCGTAAAGGTGCGGGCGATGAATCTGAAGCAGCAAACAACATGAAAAACTTCATGGCAAAAATTTTGTCACCTGACACGCTAAAAAAAGCAAATAAATTTGGCGTTGATCTATATGCAAACATCACAGCAGCTCAAAAAAATGGCGAAAATCCATTTGAAGTTGCCATGCGTGATGTTATGAAAATTACCAAAGGGGGTGACCAAAAACTACTTGGAGAACTCTTTGGTGATATGCAAGTTCAAAATTTTGTACGTCCAATGATTCAGAATTGGGAGGAGTACGAGCGAGTTAAGGCTTCTGCATTGGCAGCTGGCGGTGATGTAATTGATGCAGACTTTGCAAAAATGGGTGCTACAACTAAATCAGGTGTGGGCGGTATGGTTGCTGCCTTGGGTCGCTTGAAAATAGCATTCGGAGACTCACTTGAGCCAGTAGTAAACAAACTTGCAAATACACTTACACCAGTCATAGATGGTTTTTCAGATTTTGTCAGCAATAATCCGAAATTGGTCGGTAGTATTGTGATGGCAGTTGCAGCACTGACGGCATTTAAAGTGGGATTTTTAGCCGTGCGTTTGGCAATGGTTGCTGTGAAGTCGCCTATTTTTGGGGTTATGGGTGCTTTCACACGTATGCAAACAGGCTTGATGCTGTCGCAGGTTTCTTTTGCTAAATTTATTCCAATTATTAAACAAGTCGGTTTTGCGCTTATGCGTACGCCGTGGGGTATCGTTGCAGCAGCTGCAATTGCAGCAGGTGTGCTGATTTATAAATATTGGGATCGAATCAAAGCCTTTTTCAGTGGTTTTTGGACGGGTTTAAAACAAGGTCTTGAACCGGTGATTACTTCATTTACCGATTTGTATAAGTCGATGTCATGGCTAGAGCCAGTCATTCAAATGATTGGTAATGGAATCGGCATTGTGTATGACTGGTTTATGAAGCTGATTTCACCAACCAAAGCTACAGAAGAGCAATTAAAAACAGCAACAAGTGCGGGTGAATCATTTGGTCGTATTGTGGGGGCAGCAATTAATTTTATTCTGGCTCCAATTCAGGTTTTAGTTAATGCATTAACTTGGATTCATACCAACATTGGTGGAATCATCGGTAAAGTCGCGGATCTGGCAAATAAAGCACCGACTATAGGTGGATTCTTTGGCGCTGTAAAAAGCTCTCTAGGTTTTGGTGGTGGTTCTAAAAACGCTCCGACGTCACAGCCAAGAGCATCAGTTCCTTATCGCACAGGACCAGCACCACAAATTCGAGGTGCAAGTGGTACCAAGCCATCTGTGACACAGCATTTTAATCAACCAATTACAGTTCATGCTGCGCCTGGTCAAAATCCAAATGAAATTGCTAATTTGGTCATGCAAAAAATGAATAGAGCGAATGGTGTAGCTCAACGCGGTTCAATGTTAGATGCGGGGTATGCACAATAATGGACGGTCAAATTTTTGGTACATTCCTCTCAATGATGAAGTTGGGAACATTTAGGTTTTGTATTTATACAGCTGCATATCAAGAACTGAATCGAACCACAAATTATAAGTGGGGAGAACAAGCGGTTTTTGGCGGTTGGGATAACTTACAGTATTTAGGACCGGGTGAAGATGCAATTTCATTAACAGGCGTAGTTTACCCTGAGTTTAAAGGTGGTACTGGGCAAATTGACGACCTCAGGGCATTGGCTGCAACAGGGCAACCTCAATTACTTGTGAGTGGTACAGGTAAAATTTTAGGTTATTGGGTGATTGGCAGCATCACAGAAGGTCAGACTAAGTTCGCAGCTTTTGGTGTACCGCGTCGCCAAGAGTTTACCGTGAATCTGCGCAAATATTCTGATAGTGCAGGACGCTTAGGTTTATTCGATACAATAATGAATGCAGTAGGTATCTAATATGGCTCAATATTCAACGAAAGATGGAGATACCCTTGATGAAATTGCATACCGTTATTACGGTAGTACCGATAATCAAGTGGTAGAGAATATTATTGATGCAAATTTTGGCATTACAGACTATCCACCAATTTTACCTGCAGGTGTTTTGATTGAACTGCCTGAAGCAAAACAATCAATTGAAAAGCAGAAGGTGAAATTATGGGATTAAAGCCGTGCTTCTCTGTCATTGCGAATGAACAAGACATTACAGGCATCATTTCAGATTTATACGAATATATCTCTATTACTGATGGTACAGGTTATGAATCAGATACTTGTGAAATATCTTTAATTGATGATCCCATTCGTCCTATTGAATTACCTAAAAAAGGTGCTGAGTTAAGAATCTCTATGGGGTATGACTTAGCAATGGTGGATATGGGGCTTTTTATTGTTAGTGAAGTTTCGTTATCTGGACCGCCTGAAAAAATGATTATTCGTGGTCGTGCGGTACCACAACTTACAAGCAAAAATGGAATTACTTCATTAGCATCTCAAAAAACAAGATCATGGCCAAAGAATACAAGTGTGTCAGCAGTTGTGTCTAAAATTGCTAAAGAACATGGTTTGGATCCATTTGTAAGCAATACAGTTGCACAAATCAAACTACCTCATTTTGATCAGTCAGATGAATCAGACTTAAACTTTTTATTACGTATTGCTAAGCGGTACGATGTGATTTGCAAGCCTGCAGGTGGAAAATTATTATTTGTTAAACGTGGTGAGATTGATTTACCTAATTTGATTTTAGCTAAAGAACAAGTAAGCGATTGGGAAATGACCTCGAGCACAAGTGATAGTGCAGGCACAGTCATCGCGTATTGGCACGATAAAAAAGGTGCAAAGAAAAAAGAAGTAAAAGTTGGAGATGGAGAGCCTGTAAAAAGATTACGACATAGTTATCAAGATGAGAAGAGTGCATATGCAGCTGCTCAGGCATCACTTGACCAGTCACGCCGTGGTGAAGAAAAGTTAGGTTTAAATATACCTGGTAATCCATCAATTTCTGCAGAGATGCCAATAACACTTTTGGAATTTAGAGAGGGCATTGCTGGTGATTGGGTTGTTGAGCAATGCACGCATAGTATTGATAAAGAAGTTGGCTTTAAAACGACTGTTTCATGTGTCAAAACACTCGAAGATAAGACAAAAAACGAATCAAATGATGCGGAATAAATGCTCAAAAAACTTTCGGGGAATAGGTCAATAAGTTACTGATTTTATTAGGGCTAGTTTATGGGTTTTAGCATGTATTTAGGGGAGGTGAAAAGCATATTTATATTTTTAAATCATAATATTGCAATTGTTTGACCTTAATATTGACATCGTAGAGGTCTCCAGTTCGAGTCTGGATATGCCTACCAATACATTAAAATTATATGTTGTTACATAACTTCATATAAGTAATAAAGCTCTGAATTATAACGATTTAGGGCTTTTTTATTGCTTTTCTTAAAGATACATAAATTCGCTTATAGTTTAAAAATATGTACACAGTGGTATACACATGTAAGTTTTCGGCTTATTTTGCACTAATTGGTTTTTATTTTGCACTAGAGCTTTGAAGCCTCTTTCCACATTTCATTTGTGCACTGATTCGTGAGCGAGAACATGGCACCATTAAGCATTTAACGGTTATGCTAGTCACGGTTTTTGAAATTATGCTGGCAAAGGTTTTATCGATGAGCCTTGTGGTGCTTTTAGCAGCTTTTTTAGGCTTAAAAGTAGTGGTGCAGGGGGCATTACAGGTACCCATAGAAGGAAGTTTGCTGTTATTTTTCTTTGGAGCCTTGCTGACCTTATTTGCAACAACCTCAATGGGTATATATATGGCAACCGTGTCTAAATCGATGCCGCAATTCGGTTTGCTGATGATGCTTATTCTGATTCCCTTGCAAATGTTGTCTGGGGCAAGTACACCACGAGAAAGCATGCCAGAAATTATTCAAAATATCATGTTGATTGCAACGACAATGCATTTTGTAACATTGGCGCAAGCAATTTTATACCGAAATGCAGGATTGGATGTGGTCTGGCCTTCCTTTCTATGGTTAATCGCAATTGCAATAACATTTTTCTATGTATCTTGGAAACGTTTTAAAAATACCATTCATACAATGGCTTAATGTAATAGATTGAGTTTGATCGCTGAAGCACAAATTTTGACTGGGGCGTATTAAGAGTTACACCGCGCATAATTTTTGCTAATATGTATGAAAATTGTTCAATAAAAGTAAATGACATGAAACACATTCTTGTGCCAGTTTTGGTGGTGTTGGTCGTTTTATTAGGTTATCTCGTTTACTTGGAAGAGGAAACGCGAAAGCAGGCAGAACTGAACCGAGTTTTGACTGAATCTGCAAATTTATCGCTAGAAAAAACAGAAGCGGCTACACCACAGATTTTGCAAGTCACAGAATAAGCGTAGAAATTTCTAACATAATGTGTGGTAATTGCTTTATTCATCACACTTTTGTGTGCTTCACTTTATCGTAAAATTTTATCTTTAATTCAAAAAACTAGAATTTTTAAAAAATCCCTATGGTATAATTTGCCAATTGAAACTGCTTCATCACAACTCAAAGGCATTACTTTTGAGAGTGACTGAAGTAAAAAAAAGATGAACAAAGCTGCATAAAATTTATGCGGCTTTTTTATTTAGCATTCCGAATTTTTGATTTTGATAAAATCAAATGCTTGATTGTGAATTAAGTTTATCTTTTTCATGTAATTTTACATGCTCATTGGGCAAATCCATTGCCGCAACTGACACAGGCTTTTAAGTGCTGACTTAAAATTGCGTCATGCTGCAAATTCAGTTTATTTACAGGGGCTAGGTCATGACGACTCCTAATCCATCCTCAGCGGGAATGCTTGAGCGCTTATTCAAATTAAGCGAAAACAAGACCACATTCCGTACCGAGATTTTGGCGGGTGTAACCACATTCTTAACCATGTGTTACATCATTATTGTCAATCCGATGATTTTATCTGAAACAGGAATGGATCATGGAGCTGTCTTTGTCGCCACCTGCTTAGCCGCAGCAATTGGCTGCCTAGTGATGGGGATTGTTGCTAACTACCCAATCGCACTGGCACCGGGCATGGGGCTAAATGCTTATTTCACTTACTCGGTGTGTTTAGGCATGGGTGTGCCTTGGCAAACGGCTTTGGCTGCAGTTTTTGTATCAGGGATTATTTTCATTGCCATTAGCATGTTTAAAATCCGTGAAGCCATTGTTAATGCCATTCCCATGTCATTAAAATTAGCCATAGGCGGTGGTATTGGTTTATTCCTTGCTTTAATCGCGCTTAAAAATGCTGGTGTTATTGTCGATAATCCTGCGACTTTGGTGGGCTTAGGTGACTTAAAACAACCCACTGTACTTTTAGCGCTATTGGGGTTTTTAATGGTGGTGGTGATGCATCACTTTAAAGTGCGTGGTGCAATTATCATCAGTATTTTGGTGCTAACTGCGATTTCAACAGCTTTAGGTCTAAGCGAATTTAAAGGAGTGGTTGGTGAAATTCCATCTATTGCACCTACTTTTATGCAAATGGACTTTGAAGGTCTATTTACAGCAAGTTTAATTGGTGTAATTTTCGTATTTTTCTTGGTCGATTTATTTGACTCTACAGGCACTTTAGTGGGTGTTTCACACCGCGCAGGCTTGTTACAAGATGGCAAATTACCTCGTTTGAAAAAAGCGCTTTTTGCCGACTCTTCTGCCATTGTAGCAGGTGCGGCATTGGGTACATCTTCAACAACGCCGTATATTGAATCATCTGCAGGTGTTGCAGCGGGTGGTCGTACTGGTTTAACCGCAGTGATTGTTGGCTTGTTGTTTATTGCCTGTTTATTTCTGGCGCCGCTCGCGCAATCGGTACCTGGTTTTGCAACAGCACCTGCCTTGTTATTTGTGGGTGTATTGATGATTCAGGGCATTGTGCATATTGATTGGGATGACATTACCGAAGCAGTACCTGCCTTCTTAACCCTCGTGTTCATGCCATTTACCTATTCTATTGCCGATGGCATCGCCATGGGCTTTATTAGCTATGCGCTGATTAAACTACTCACAGGCAAAGCGAAATCTGTACCTTATATGGTTTGGATTATTGCTGCACTTTGGGCATTAAAATTTGCCATGTTTGGCGGTTAATATTTTAAACGGAAAAGGGGTGTAAACTCAGTTTGCCCCCTTTTTTCTTTCTTAAAATCTCCCATTCAATAGCAAAAAGGACAGAACATGAATCAACTTGAGCTAATCCGAGCATTACCTAAAGCAGAACTGCATGTGCATATTGAAGGTACTTTTGAACCAGAATTGATGTTTGCTATTGCGCAGCGCAACCAAATTGACATCCCTTATCAGTCTGTAGAAGAAGTCAAACAAGCCTATAATTTTCATAACTTGCAGTCTTTTTTAGATATTTATTATGCAGGCGCACAAGTGTTGGTGCATGAGCAAGATTTTTACGATTTGGCTTGGGCGTATTTTGAAAAATGTGCTGAAGACCGTGTGGTACATACCGAAATGTTTTTTGACCCGCAAACCCATACCGAGCGTGGTGTGGCATTTGCAACCGTGATTAATGGCTTACAACGTGCTTGCGAAGATGCACAAACAAAATTAGGCATCAGTTCACATTTAATTATGTGTTTCTTGCGTCATTTAAGTGAAGATGCTGCATTTGTTACGCTAGAAGAGGCTTTACCTTATAAAGACCAAATTATTGCAGTAGGTTTGGATTCAAGCGAAGTCGGGCATCCACCTTCAAAGTTTGAGCGCGTCTTTGCCAAAGCGCGTGAAGCAGGCTTTTTGGTCGTTGCTCATGCGGGCGAAGAAGGCCCTGCTGAATATGTCTGGGAAGCATTAGATTTACTGAAAGTAAACCGTGTTGATCATGGTGTGCGTTCTGAAGAAGACCCTGTGTTAATGCAGCGTTTAATTGCAGAAAAAATGCCACTCACGGTCTGCCCATTGAGTAATTTAAAGCTATGTGTGGTGGATGATATGGCGCAGCACAATATTCGTCGTTTGTTGCAGCAGGGTGTTAAAGTAACCGTCAATTCAGATGACCCAGCTTATTTTGGTGGCTATATGAATGATAACTTTGTTGCAATTAGCCAAGCTTTAGATTTAAGCAATGCTGAATTAAAACAATTGGCGATTAACTCTTTTGAAGCATCATTTATTTCGGTTGAAGAAAAGCAAAAAAGGATTGATCAAATTCAGACATTGCAGGGAAGCATCCACTGAACACACCTTAAACACTTGTCTTCTAAGCCTAAATTTAATCCTCACTTAAATACCAAAGTGAGGATTTAAATATATGTCTACAAATAACCAGACAGCTATTATTTCTCATGCGAAAAACGAAGACCATACCCTGCTGAATTTAAATAGCTAATTGTTCAGGCTCGTAAAGCAGTGAACGTTTCAATTGCTTCAGTCGCTTTGCAACATGGATAGAATGCAAATCTTATATATTAATGTAACGTTCAATTGATGCTAAGCCAGAAAATGATCGCTCCCATTACTTGATAAACCTGCATTTATTAGCAAACCTTGCTCTGCATGATTAAATTCTTGTTCTATATGTTTCAACGGCATTCTAAATTTGCCCCCCTTTGATCTTGTTTTAAGTTTCAATTTGGGGCTGAACCCCACTATGACCTTAAGCCTAAGCAGATGAATGTAGAAATTGCAAAAAGATATTCCTTCGCTAAATAAGTTTAGGCACAATAGCGACATTGTTTCATCTAAACGACTTGAATATTAAATACAGGAAATATCCATGAAAAAACTACTCGCTGTATTTGCACCTATCGCTTTGGCTTTATCTGCATGTACCACAACAACAGGTACTACCACAGGAACGACAACTGCACCGACAGCAACTCAACAATTGGGTATGGCGGCGATTAAAATTGCCATCAACGCAAAATGTGTCACTGAACTGAATAACATTCCTGCATGGCACACTGCGACACGTATGATGACAACAACGCAAAAGCAAAATGTTCAAGCTGAAATTTGTGGCTGTGTTAGCGAAAAAGCACCACAAAACGTGACAGCAGTAGATTTAGCCACTGCAGCAATTGACCCTGCTGCACGTGCAACCATTGTGAGCAATGCAGTATCTCGAACCATTAATGCATGTGTGGCAGAAGCAGTAAAATAAGTTTAGTGAATCTGAATAATTAAAAAGGCGGCGTGATGACGCGCATCGTGAGTTAGGCTGAATATTTCAGCCTATTTTTTCTGGAAATAATGATGAAAATTGCAGGTGTAGATGAAGCAGGGCGTGGGCCTTTAGTGGGTTCTGTTGTCGCTGCGGCAGTGATTTTAGATCCGAATAACCTGATTGAAGGTTTAAATGATTCTAAAAAGTTGACTGAAAAAAAACGTGAAAAGTTGTTTGTTGAAATTCAGGAAAAAGCTTTGGCTTGGGCAATTGCAGAAGCCTCTGCAGCCGAAATTGATGAACTGAATATTTTGCAAGCATCGTTATTGGCAATGCGTCGAGCGGTAGAAGCCTTGTCTATTCAACCTGAGCATGTCTTGGTCGATGGCAATAAAATTCCGCAAGGTTTAGCAATGTCGTGTGATGCAGTTATTGGGGGCGATGCATTACATGCAGAGATTTCGGCAGCCAGTATTTTAGCCAAAGTGGCGCGTGATCGTGAAATGGTGTTGCTTGACCAAGCATTTCCGCAATTTGGTTTTGCTCAACACAAAGGGTACCCAACCAAAGCCCATTTTGAAGCAATTGCGCAGCATGGCGTAATTGCGGCACATCGACGAAGTTTTGCACCTGTGCGTAAGGCTTTGGAATTGATGGAAAAATAATATTAACTTAAAAGTAAATCTATTGCTGAGTTGTAGATAAAACATCCTGTATATAATTAGAATCAGCGAGCAACTTAGAAATCGGGAAAGTTTTAAAAAAGCATTCAGCAAAAAAATTAAAGCGGCAAATGAGCCGCTTTATATTCAATTAACTTCATCGTTTAACGTCAAAGTCATTATGCGAGTAGTTATCTTCTTCAAATGAAGGTTGATAATCTTGATCTAAGTGTTGTAAATGCTCATGCATGGCACGCTCGTGTTGAATACGTTGATAGATTTCTTCACGATGTACTGATACTTCTTTTGGCGCATTTACCCCAATACGAACCTGGTTACCTTTGACACCCAGCACAGTCACGCTGACTTGGTCCCCAATCATTAATGTTTCTCCGACACGTCGGGTGAGAATCAGCATGTTTATCTCCTTGCAAAATGCTAAACCTGCATTGATTTTTAAAGCAATTTAAAAAGTCACAACCAAATAAAAAACCAGTAAATTTTAACGGAACGTATCATTATTTATTTTATAAGATACAGCGCTGTCAAAATTTATGAAAGCATGTTGCTCAATATAACAGAGCCACTATAAAAAAAACTATAGTGGCTCTAATTTTTTGTACTTTTTCGCAAAATTTGTCAGACAATTACATCTTCTGACAGGGAGTCATTAAGCGCGTGCGCTAGACTCACCGCTTTCACGATCTAGGCCAAATACAGTGTGTAAACTACGAACTGCAAGCTCTAGGTAATTTTCTTCAATGATCACTGAAATTTTAATTTCAGAGGTAGAAATCATGAGAATGTTAATGCCTTCATCAGCAAGGGCAGTAAACATTTTGCTTGCAACGCCCGCATGTGAACGCATACCTACACCTACGATAGATACTTTGACAATGTCACTACGTGTCGCGACTTCACGCGCACCAATTTCTTTTGCAGTAGCTTCAAGAATTGATTTTGCTTTGGCAAGTTCACCGCGGTTTACGGTAAAGGTAAAGTCAGTAGTACCATCTTCTTCTACGTTTTGGATGATCATGTCGACTTCAACATTGGCAGCGCCAATAGGTGATAAGATTTTAGATGCAATACCAGGCTCGTCAGGCACACCTAAAATAGTTAATTTTGCTTCGTCACGGTTAAACGCGATACCTGAGATGATAGGTTGTTCCATGTTGTCTTCCAATTCAGTAGTAATGAGTGTGCCGACATTTTGTTTAAAATCTTCGTCGAATGCGCCATCATCGTCATTATCAAAACTTGATAATACACGTAAAGGAACTTGGTATTTACCTGCAAATTCAACCGCACGAATTTGCAATACTTTAGAACCTAAAGATGCCATTTCTAGCATTTCTTCAAAAGAAATACGATCTACTTTTTTAGCTTTTGGTGCGACGCGTGGGTCTGTGGTGTAAACCCCATCTACGTCAGTATAAATTTGACACTCATCAGCTTTCAATGCAGCAGCAAGTGCAACGCCAGAAGTATCAGAACCACCACGACCTAAAGTAGTGGTATTTCCTTCAGCATCAAAACCTTGGAAACCAGCAACCACAATTACACGGCCTGCGTCTAGGTTTTCAGTCAATACATCGGTATTGATTGATTCAATACGTGCTTTGGTAAATGCGCTGTCAGTTTGAATACCAACTTGGCGACCTGTTAGTGATTTTGCCTCAACACCAATAGAATTCAGCGCCATCGCTAACATCGAAATCGTCACCTGTTCGCCTGTAGACACCATTTGGTCTAATTCACGCGGATCAGGGGTTTCGGTAATGGCTTTCGCGAGAGCGAGTAGGCGATTGGTTTCGCCACTCATGGCAGAAACGACAACCACTACTTTGTGGCCATGATCATGCCAGCGCTTCACACGACGAGCAACATTTAAAATGCGCTCGGGAGTACCCATTGAGGTACCGCCATATTTTTGAACGATTAGTGCCATAGTTGTTCCATATAAGCCATGACCCTGAATTACCGGTGCAGGGTCAGTTACACAAAAAGTGAGATTATTTTGCCGCAAGCCAAGCAGTTAAACCTGCCATCACCGATGCAAAGTTCTCGTTAAGTGGCGCGCCACCTTGTGCTAAATCAGGTTTACCACCACCTTTACCACCTAGTTCTGTCGCCAAGTGTTTGATGATGTCTCCTGCTTTAATCGTAGCAGTAAAGTCTGGTGCAACAGAAGCGATTAAGCTGACTTTATCGCCTTCTACACCTGCAAGTACAATCACTGCTTGGTCGAGTTTGGATTTTACACCGTCATGTAAGTTACGCAGTGATTTTGCATCCATATTCTGTACAGTCGTAATGAGCGTAGTACGCCCAGCAAGTTCTTGTACTTGACTTAAAAATTCATTTGCTTGGAAGTGCGCTAATTTTTGATTGAGCTGTTCAATCTGCTTTTGAAGGCTAGAAGCAGTATCGACCAAACTGGTGACTTTTTCTAAAGTCTGGTCTTTTTGTGCTTTCAACAAGGCATTAATACTGTTGATATCACGTTCAGTTTTTTGAACGGCTTCAACAGCTTTGCTGCCTGTAATTGCTTCAATACGACGTACACCAGCTGCAACACCACCTTCAGAAATGATTTTGAATAAGCCAATATCACCTGTACGTTTTACGTGAATACCACCACACAATTCAATGGAGAAGTTTTTATCTTCAATAATAGAACCCATAGAAAGTACGCGAACTTCATCGCCATACTTTTCACCAAACAGCATCATTGCGCCTTTGGCTTTCGCTGCTTCAATATCCAGTAATTCAGTAGAAACTGCGGTATTAGCAATAACTTCTGCATTCACTAAACGCTCGATTTCTTGTAATTGTTCAAATGACACAGGTTGATCATTGGCAAAGTCAAAACGTAAAATGTCAGAAGCAACCAAAGAACCTTTTTGCTGTACGTGTGCGCCTAAAACTTGACGTAGGGCAGCGTGTAATAGGTGTGTTGCAGAGTGATTGCGCGCAGTTGCTTCGCGGATGTCTGCTTTTACAATGGCTTCGACGGTTTGCGTCGCTTTTAGGCTGCCCATGGTGACAATACCTTGATGTACAAAGGCACCACCAGATTTTTTGGTGTCTTGAACTTCAAAAATCCCTGTTTCGTTTTTGAAGATACCTGTATCGCCAATTTGACCACCGCTTTCTGCATAGAAAGGAGTTTGATTGAGTACGATTAAAGCTTCATCACCTTCAACGACTTCATCAACTTGCTCACCATCCTTATAGATGGCGATGATTTGACCTTCGCCTGCAGTCGCATCGTAACCATCGAATTGGGTGTCACCCTCAACTTTCACAATTGAGTTGTAGTCAACCGCAAACTTACCTGCATCACGTGCGCGTTGGCGTTGTGCTGCCATTTCAACTTCAAAGCCTGCTTCGTCAATGGTCAATTCACGTTCACGTGCGATGTCTGCTGTTAAGTCAGTCGGGAAGCCGTAAGTGTCATATAGTTTAAATACTACTTCGCCTGGAATTACGGAACCTTTCAGTTGTGCCAATTCACCTTCAAGCAATTTCAAACCTTGCTCAAGCGTTTTGGCAAACTGTTCTTCTTCTTTCAGTAATGCTGCCTCAATACGTGCTTGTTGTGCTGCAAGTTCAGGATAGGCATCACCCATGACTTCAATGAGTGGCTTCAACATTTTATGGAAGAATGAACCTGTTGCGCCAAGCTTGTTGCCGTGACGTACTGCACGACGAATAATACGACGCAATACATAACCACGACCTTCATTCGATGGATTCACGCCATCGGCAATTAGGAAGCAGCAAGAACGAGCGTGGTCAGCAACTACTTTGAGTGAAGCAGGGTAGTCTACAGGCTTGCCAGTTTGCTGTGCAGTTACTTCAAGAGCAGTCGTGTCTAAACCAATAATCTGTGCTGCATTTTTGAGTAAGTGCTGGAACAGGTCAATTTCGTAGTTTGAATTCACATGTTGCAATACTGCAGAAATACGCTCCAAGCCCATACCTGTATCTACAGAAGGTGCTGGAAGCGGGTGTAATACACCATCTGCAGTGCGGTTGAACTGCATGAATACGTTGTTCCAAATTTCAATGAAACGGTCGCCATCTTCTTCAGGTGTGCCTGGTAAGCCACCCCAGATATGATCGCCATGATCATAGAAAATTTCAGAACACGGACCGCAAGGACCTGTATCACCCATTGCCCAGAAGTTGTCTGAAGCATATTGGCCGCCTTTGTTATCGCCAATACGGATAATACGAGAAGCATCTAAACCAATTTCTTTGTTCCAGATGTCAAATGCTTCATCATCGGTGTGGTAAACCGTGGCATATAAACGGTCTTTTGGTAGCGCTAACCATTGTTCACTGGTTAAAAATTCCCAAGCAAATTTAATTGCATCACGTTTGAAATAATCACCAAACGAGAAGTTACCTAACATTTCAAAGAAAGTATGGTGACGTGCGGTATAACCCACATTGTCTAAATCGTTATGTTTACCGCCTGCACGCACACATTTTTGTGACGATACAGCACGTACATAATCACGTTTTTCTAACCCAAGGAAACAGTCTTTAAACTGGTTCATACCTGCATTGGTAAATAACAGGGTTGGGTCATTGGCGGGTACTAGAGAACTCGATGCGACACGTGTATGCCCTTGCGATTCAAAGTAACGCAAAAATGCTTCACGAATTTCAGCTGATGTCATAAAACGAGTACTCACAACCAAGTCACTCCATAAATTCCGATTTGGCTAAACGCAAGACAGTCTGACAAAAATAATTCTTTTGCTGTCATGCAGGCTTAAAATTTTAAAAACGCCAAATTATAACGGAAAAAGCCATTATCACCAATCATTTTAGTGTGAATAGATGACAATTCTGACGCAAACTTGGTTGCGATTACGCAGAATAAATCTTTGCAATAGAAGATGATGAACATTTACATTCAAAATAAGCGTTTACTGTAGGTCACGGAGTATGCCGAACTGCCATAAAGTAGAATACAAAATTTAAGAAAACGTAAATGTAAGCTAGAAAGTCAAAGCTGATATTTTTGATTTGCCGAATTAAACAACAAATTGCGTGAAAATTCGCAGAATTGATCTGATTTTTTTCAGTAAGGCCTCAAAATCTATTAACATAGTCTGTGCTTAAATTTTGATTTCATTATGAAAGGATCAGTCATGCAACGAGTGGCAATCAATGGCTTTGGTAGAATCGGGCGCAATGTGCTGCGGGCTTGGTTTGAAAATCCCAAAGACTTTCATTTTGAAATCGTCGCCATAAATGACATTGCCGATGTAGAAACCTTGGTTCATTTATTTAAATACGACAGTACCCATGGTCGTTTTAAAGGGCAGGTGGAAATTAGCCTTGAAAATGAACAGATTTTTTTGAATATTTCTGCAGGTTTGGCGCAATTAAAAGTTCAGGTGTTGAATCAGGCTCAACCTGCACAGTTGCCGTGGCAAGCCTTAAATGTTGATGTGGTATTGGAATGTACAGGGTTGTTCCGTTCCCGCGGGGCGGCAACGCAGCATATTACTGCGGGCGCCAAACGTGTAATTATTGGTGCTGCACCATTCGATACTGTAGATGCTGCGATTGTTTATGGTGTGAATCATCATGAAGTCAAAAGTACCGACCAAATTATTTCCAGCGTATCTTGCACCACGCAGGCTTTAGTACCACTGGTTAAAATTATTGATGACGCTTTTGGAATTGATACCGCATTAATGACTGAAATTCATGCAGTCACAGCCGATCAAACTGTATTGGATCAGGCGCATCGCGATTTACGTCGTGCGCGTGCATCAGGACAAAATATTATTCCTACAACTTCTTCTGCCCTAGGTGCTTTAAAACAAGTCATGCCAAAAATGGCAGATCGGATAGATGGTTTTTCGATTCGTGTGCCGACCATCAATGTTGCAGCCATTGATTTAACTTTTATTTCTCAGTCGCCAATTACGGTGCACAAATTGAATCAGGTGTTGTGTGCTTCGGCAGCGCATGATTATGCCGAAATTATGCAAGTGACCGATGAGCCTTTGGTATCGAGCGACTTTAACCATTCACCTTATTCTTTAATTGTCGATTTAAGTCAAACCATGGTCGTGGGTCATCAAGCCAAAGTTTTTGCGTGGTATGACAACGAGTGGGGTTATGCCAACCGTTTACTAGATTTGTGTGAATCTTTTAGTCAGCGGGCGGTGTAAGCGGCTACTTTTTAAGACATATACAAAGTGTGAAAAGCGTGTAATAGTGATGACAGATTTTACACTTCGTATTCACGGTTAATTCACTGATTGATATAACAAAGTTTGCATAGAAAATTTGAATAGAGTAGTGGCATGATGATTATTTTATTGTGGGGATTTATTTTTTTGCTGGCACTTGCTGTCATTTTTCTGATTTGGTTGCAATTTAAAAATCAGGCAGACAGCAGCAGCGACGTGCAACATCAACAGCAAGTCGAGCAAAAAGTATTACATTTAGAAGAGCATCTAAAAAAGACGTTGGAGATCATGCAGGATTTGGCTAAAAAGATGCAGGTTCAGCAAGATGCACTCGATAAAACCGTGCAAAAAACCGCACAGCTTGAAATGCAAAATGCTGAGTTGGTCAGTTTATTGGCAAAGGCGGTGAAATCAAATCAGGACTTTTAAATGATGGCTTTGAAAGATGTGGTGTATTCATATTTTTTTACCGCATATTTCAGAAAAAGTCAGGTGCATGAGCAAAAGTATCATGCTAAACTAGGAGAAATCGGGTGTGCTCCCGATTTTTTTATGCGGATTCGTTCCGCGCAAACAAGAATTTAGGTTTACAACATGCCCATTTCAGAGACATGGTTATTACCTGATGGTGTAGCTGATGTATTACCAGAACAAGCGCAAGTGATTGAAAGCTTGCGTCGTAAGTCACTGGATTTCCTCGCATCTCGAGGTTATCAGTTGGTGTACACGCCATTCATAGAATACATTGAATCTCTATCTTCTCTTTCAGAATCGAATCAAGATTTAGACCTTGCCACATTTAAAGTGATCGACCAACTTTCAGGTCGTTTGCTGGGTGTTCGTGCCGATATGACACCACAAGTGGCGCGTATTGATGCGCATGTACATCCTGTAGATGGCATTGCACGTTACTGTTATGCAGGTACGGTTTTACATACCAAACCACAAGGTTTTAATACCACACGTGCACCATTACAATTGGGTGCAGAGTTATTTGGTTCAGACAGCATTGATGCCGATGTAGAAATGGTTGATCTGATGCTCAGCTTGCTAAAAGAAGCAGGTTTGGCAGAAGGTGTGCATTTAGACTTGGGTCATGTCGGCTTGTTCCGTAGCTTGGTTAAACAAGCAGAATTAAGCAAAGCCACTGAACGTCAATTGTCAGATTTATATCAGCGTAAAGCATTGCCTGAATTGGCAGAATTTACCCAAGATTTAAATTTCGGTTCAGATTTTTATGCTTTAGGTCGCTATGCCAGTGATTTAACTGCTTTGCAGGCTCATTTAAGTGCTGAAGTGTTGGAAAATACCGAATTTAAGCAAGCGTTTGAAGCCGTGAAAGCAACACAAGCTGAAATTCAGGCACGTTGGCCAAATCTGCATATTGGTATTGATGTGGTTGAGCTGCGTTCTTATCACTATCACACTGGCTTAATGTACGCGGTATATGCACCAAATCGTGCTGCGCCATTGGCACAAGGCGGCCGTTATGATGGCATTGGTCAGCATTTCGGACGTGCGCGTCCTGCAACAGGTTTCTCTTGTGACTTGTTTGTATTAAGTGCAGGTCGTTTTGAATCATCGTCTGTTGTTGTTGCGCCTAAAGGCTCACAACCTGATTTAATCGCGGCTATCCAAAACACACGTGCGCAAGGCTTTAGTGTAATTCAATTGTTGGGTAATGATGATTTAAACTCGGTTCCATACGCAACGCACCAATTGGTTCTTGCAAATGGTGAGTGGACAGTCGAAAAAATTTAATCGCCAAGGCATGTTTCATGTTACAGGTCTTGGTTTTCAATTTTAACAGCATGATGTAATGAGGCTATTATGGGCAAGAATGTTGTGGTACTTGGTACCCAATGGGGCGACGAAGGTAAAGGTAAGATCGTCGACCTGCTCACAGATCAGGCGGCGGCAGTCGTTCGTTATCAAGGCGGACACAACGCAGGCCATACTCTCGTGGTTGGTGGTAAGAAAACTGTATTACACCTCATTCCATCAGGTATTTTACGTGAAAACGTACTGTGCTTAATTGGTAATGGTGTTGTACTTTCTCCAGAAGCGCTGATTAAAGAGATGGGTATTTTGGAGCAAGAAGGCGTGCCAGTGAAAGAGCGTTTACGTATTTCACCAAACTGTCCGCTTATTTTGCCGAACCACATTGCGCTTGACCAAGCACGTGAGAAAAAACGTGGTAATGCCAAAATTGGTACTACAGGTCGTGGTATTGGCCCTGCTTATGAAGACAAGGTTGCACGTCGTGCGATTCGTGTTGCTGACTTGGTTCGTGGCGGTGAAGCATTACGCGCTCAATTGGCTGAATTATTGGATTATCACAACTTCCAATTGACACAATACTACGGTGTTGAAGCAGTTCAGTTAGATGAAGTTTTAGCGCTATGTGACCAATGGCGTGAAGTGATTGCACCATTAGTCGTTGATGTAACGACTGAAATTCATAATTACCGTAAAAACGGTGACAATATTATGTTTGAAGGTGCACAAGGTTCATTACTTGATGTAGACCACGGTACTTATCCGTATGTGACTTCATCGAACACGACTGCGGGCGGTGTAAGCTCAGGTTCAGGCTTAGGGCCATTACATTTAGACTATGTTTTAGGTATTACTAAAGCTTATACCACACGTGTAGGTGCAGGCCCATTCCCAACTGAATTGGTGTATGACGCAGCAAATGACGTAGGTGATGCGATTGGTAAACACTTAGGTACTGTAGGTCACGAGTTCGGTGCTTCTACAGGCCGTCAACGTCGTTGTGGTTGGTTTGATGCCGAAATTTTACGTCGTTCAGTCGATGTAAACTCACTGTCTGGTATCTGCTTGACCAAGTTAGACGTATTGGACGGTTTAGAAGAAATCAAAATCTGCGTAGGTTATGAAAATACCGATTCAGGTTGTGTAGGTTCTTCTGATGCGCTTGCATACGAAAACTTAAAGCCAATTTACGAAACAATGCCAGGTTGGTCTGAATCAACTGTGGGCGCGACCAGTGTAGAACAATTGCCTGAAAATGCAGTGAACTACATCAAACGTCTTGAGCAGTTAATTGAATGTCCAATCGACATTATTTCTACAGGTCCAGACCGCGCAGAAACTATCGTATTACGTCATCCATTTGATGCTTAAGTCGTTGTGCTTTAGCATAGCATTTAAGCTCTGATGATGTATTCAGCCCTGTCTAAATGATGGGGCTTTTTATTGCTGTTGTTTCAGTTTCAATAGCGACTCATTTTTGGAAACATTATAGATGATGCTGAGTGAGTTGTTTTTTCAAGACTAAAGTTGCAGATGACTGGCGCTGTGCAGAGCAGGGTGGCTTGTTACAATGGCTTTAGAAAATTAAATTTAATTAAGGTTATGCAGGATGCATAAAAATATTACCAGTACGATTTTTTATTCTTTATTGTTTGCGATGGGCGGCGCACCGACCATTGCCATGATGCTGATTTTATCGCAAAAGCATGATCCGAATATTATGTATCAGGCATTTATTGGTTTAAGCGTTATTTTTGCCTGTATTTTGGTGCCACTGATTCTGATTCAAAATGCTTACCTACTCTACAAACGCAAAAATCCAGAAATGGAAGAAAAAGTAGAAGTGGTGTCTAAAATTTACTTGGGTTTAAATGTTTTCTGTTTAGTATTTTGGTTGTGTTATCAATTTCTTTACTAGGGTAGTGATTGATCGCTCAGACATACAATCTGTACACAGCTTAGGCGTTGTTTACATAAATGATATGTTTATGAAGTGATTATAGATTTAAAGCCTTGAATTGATTTCATATAATTGATTGGTATGAAGATAGCTCGCAAGGCGGAGATTATTATAATGAACAAAAAACTGATGTTAAGTTTATGTGCCGCAGGCGCAATCACAGTTTCAGGGTGTACGACTGTTGCAGACATGGCGGGTGCAGATACTGCGACCTTAAATGCAACTGCAACCAAAAGCTATAATGAAATGGTGCAAGACGCACGCAATAAAAATCAGTTAGACACAAGCTCCACCACGTATAAACGTATCAATACTGTGTTTCAGCGTTTGATTCCACATGCCAACCAAATGAACCAAACTGGTCAGCCTTTCCAGTGGCAATTGGCGGTACTCAAATCTGATCAAGTCAATGCTTTTGTCGCACCAGGCGGTAAAGTAGTGTTCTACACTGGTATTGTGAATAAACTGAATTTAACTGATGCTGAAATTGCCGCAATTATGGGGCATGAAATGGTGCATGCCTTAGAAGAACACGCGAAAAGTAAAATTGGTGCACAGGCTTTAACCAATATTGCCTTGAACGTAGGTTTAAGTGCGGCAGGCAATAACGTTGGTCAATTGGGTGCAGCAGCAGCGCAATTGGGTACCCAAATTGGGATTGGCTTGCCATATTCACGTAATTTGGAAAGTCGTGCCGATCAGGGTGGCTTAATGCTTATGGCGCGTGCAGGTTATAACCCACAAGCTGCAATTACCCTTTGGGAAAAAATGAACAAGCTTGAAGGTGGCGGCGGTGCGTCCTTCTTATCGACTCACCCATCGAACAGTCAGCGTATTGAAGCAATGCGTAAAAACTTGCCAGCAGCACAAGCGCTATATAACCAAAGTCGTCGTTAAGATGACCTCAGCCAGTTCAACTGGTTAAGATAAAACACAAAAAAGATGCGCATGGTTTTATGCGCATCTTTTTTATGAAGACTTTTTGACTTTAAACAGCATAAAATGATGAGTTATTGCTGAGTTCATATTTTTAATTTCATTTTAAAGCAGTGCTTAAAATAAAATTAGGGCGCTGGATTGGGTTGTTGACGATGAATGGCTTCAATGCCTTGTAAAATTTCATCTGATAAGGTGATGTCAAAAGCATCAATATTTTCTTTGAGTTGCGCCATATTCGTCGCGCCAATAATGGTACTTGTCACAAAAAATTGCTGCTTGATAAATGCCAGCGCCAGTTGCGTCAAACTCAAGCCGTGTTGTTCTGCAAGTTGGGCGTATTGCTCGGTTGCCCATTCGCTTTGTGGATTACTGTAACGGCTAAAACGTGAATATAGCGTGACACGTGCATTGGCAGGGCGTGCGCCATGACGGAATTTACCAGTTAAATAACCAAAAGCCAAAGGTGAGTAGGCGAGTAGTCCAACACCTTCATAATGGGCGATTTCAGACATGCCAATTTCATAAGTACGATTCAGCAGGTTATATGGATTTTGTACGCTGACAAATTTACTTAATCCTAATTGTTCTGCCAAGTGTAAAAACTTCATGGTGCCCCAAGGGGTTTCATTCGACAGACCTATATAGCGAATCCGTCCTTTTTGAATTTCTTGTTGCAACGCGGTTAAGGTTTCAGCAAGGTCGGTTACTTCTTGCGTATTTTGTGCTTCTTGGTTGCCATAACCAAGTTTGCCAAAAAAGTTGGTTGGGCGTTGTGGCCAGTGCAGTTGGTATAAGTCGATATAGTCGGTTTGCAGGCGTTTTAAATTGCCATCCAGTGCAGAATGAATATCCTCTGCGTTAAAGCGGGTTTTGCCGTCTCGAATATGACTGCCGCCTTGCGAAGGGCCTGCAATTTTAGAGGCTAAAAACAATTTGTCACGTCCGCCACGTTGTTGTAACCAATTGCCAATAATAGTTTCAGTTGCACCTTGAGTTTCTACTTTTGGTGGTACGGGATACATTTCTGCGGTATCCCAAAAATATAAGCCTCGTTCTAGCGCATAATCGAGTTGTTGAAAGGCTTCTTGCTGGGTATTTTGTTCACCAAATGTCATGGTGCCTAAACAGATTTCTGGAACTAGAATGCCTGTTTTTGCCAATGGTTTAAATTGCATATTGTCTCTCGCTCAAGATTATATGTATATATTGATGTTACAAGAGCTGAAACCATTTTGCGCCACTTGTTGCTGCGAAAATGGCTACTTCATTGTAGTGACAGCAATAATGGTATTTTGATAATTGAAAATGGTAAAAAGTTAACAGCTGGTAATAAAAAAGCAAATCCGAAGATTTGCTTTTTTAATGAGCATATAGATGGTTTACTCGTCATCAAAGTTGCCATCAGTGGATTCATTTTGCTCCAAAGAAGCATCAAAAATCAGAATGGCTTTACCATCAGTTTCAATCATGCCTTGTTCTTCAAGTGTTTTTAGAACACGCCCGACCATTTCACGTGAACAGCCGACAATACGACCAATTTCTTGGCGTGTAATACGAATTTGACGACCGTTTGGCAAAATCATGGCTTCTGGCTGCGCAGAAAGATCAATCAAGCAACGTGCAATACGGCCAGACACATCTATAAAGGCAAGGTCAGTTACTTTACGTGTGGTATTTTTTAAACGACGTACCAGCTGTGCAAAAACAGCATAGCTTAAATCGGGATATTGTTTGCTGAGTTCGTGGAAATTTTCATAAGTAATTTCTGCGATTTCACAGACATCACGAGTACGAACCTCTGCAGTACGTTGTGGATTCGATTCAAACAGACCCATTTCCCCAAAAAAGTCGCCTGGATTCAAATATGCCACAACAATTTCGCGATCATCATCTTCGCGAAGAATAATTGATACTGAACCTTTTAGAATCAAATATAATGATTTTGATTCAGTCCCTGCATCAACAATAGTTGTCCGTTTTGGATAACGGTTGATGTATGCACGTTTTAATAATGCTTTGACTGAGTCAGGCAGTTGTCCAGGGGACAATGCATCAGTGCTCAGCTGTGAAAAGTTTGAAGTCATGCTAACGGTTCCGAAAATGGATAAATAATAGATCGCACAAGACCTAGTCTGAACTTGTCACACAGTAGAGATGAAATTCCTTATCAACTCAAGTTATGTTAGTGTACAAATACCCGTGTCAATTTATAGTTTTTTTTAGGTAGTTGCAATGCAAACAAGTGTTCAGTGGTTAGAGAACGTTGCTTTTGAAGCCAAATCAGAAAGTGGTCATTCTGTAGTGATGGATGGATCCGCAGAATATGGTGGTGAAAACCGTGGTCCACGTCCTATGGAGTTAATCTTAATGGGACTTGGTGGTTGTGCTTCATTCGATATTGTGACTATTTTAAAAAAATCACGCCAAGAAGTGACGCATGTTGAATGTCAGTTAACAGCAGAACGTGCCGATAGCATCCCTGCAGTGTTCACCAAAATTCATTTGCATTTTGTGGTCAAAGGCAAGGCTGTTAAGGAAAAGCAGGTCGCGAAGGCGGTTGAACTTTCAGCAGAAAAATACTGTTCTGCCAGTAAAATGCTATCTGATGGTGGTGTTGAAATTAGCCATGATTTTGAAATTATTGAACAAGATTAAGCGTTGACTGATAGGTCATACAATGGTTGGTATATTTGCCAATCATTGTAACTAAATATTTCTATTTGCATGAATAATAATCAGAAGCCTTTAATTTGTTGATATACAAGTGTATGTCAATAATTCAACTCACTATAAAAAAATTACCAGATTAAACTTGAAATTTACTTTAATCAGTCCAATATTATAATTGAAATCTAACCGTTAATTTTAATTAAGATTTTGAAAAATATATAAAAATTTAATTGAAATTTACGCCTGCGTTCCCATATATCCATCAAGTACACAATTTGTTGTGAGGAATAACAAGAATGCGTTTTGAAAAGTTTACCAACCGCCTACAGCAAGCTTTATCCGATGCCCAATCTCTCGCGATAGGGAAAGATCATACTGCCATTGAAGGCATTCACTTATTGGCGACTTTGCTCGAAGAAGCCTCCAATGTCAGTTTATTACAACAAGCAGGCGCCAACCTACGTGATTTGCAAAGCAAATTACAGCAAGCGATTGCCGATGCACCGACTTTGGCCAATCCAACAGGCGATATCAACTTAAGTCCAGATGCGGTTAAAGCCTTGAATTTGGCTGACAGTTTTGCCCAAAAAGCAGGTGATGAGTTCTTGTCAACCGATTGGTTGATGCTGGGTTTGACCGAAGTGGGCGCGACCAAAACACTACTGAACAGTGTAGGCGTGACTTCAGCCAGTTTGCGTAGCGTGATTGACAAAATTAGAGGGGATGAAAAAGTCATGAGCAATAATCACGAAGATCAACGTGACTCACTCAATAAATATACCATCGACTTAACTGAACGTGCGTTGGCGGGCAAGCTAGACCCAGTCATTGGTCGTGATGATGAAATCCGCCGTACCGTTCAGGTGTTGTCACGCCGTACCAAAAACAACCCAGTACTCATTGGTGAACCTGGTGTGGGTAAAACTGCGATTGTTGAAGGTTTGGCGCAGCGTATTGTAAATGGTGAAGTGCCTGAAAGTTTAAAAGGTAAACGTGTTTTATCTTTAGATTTGGGCTCATTGTTGGCAGGTGCGAAATATCGCGGTGAGTTTGAAGAACGCCTAAAAGCGGTCTTAAAAGACTTGGCGAAACAAGAAGGGGAAGTCATCTTATTTATTGATGAATTACACACACTTGTGGGTGCAGGTAAAGGCGATGGTGCCATGGATGCAGGCAATATGTTGAAACCTGCATTGGCGCGTGGCGAATTGCGCTGTGTGGGTGCAACCACTTTAGATGAGTATCGTCAATATATTGAAAAAGATGCAGCTTTAGAGCGTCGTTTCCAAAAAGTATTGGTTGATGAGCCAAGTGTAGAAGACACCATTGCAATTTTACGTGGTCTGAAAGAGCGTTATGAAGTGCACCACGGGGTGAAAATTTTAGACTCAGCGATTATTGCTGCTGCTAAAATGTCTCATCGTTATATTACAGACCGTCAGCTTCCAGACAAAGCCATTGACTTGGTGGATGAGGCCGCTTCACGAATTAAAATGGAGCTAGATTCTAAGCCTGAAGCCTTAGATAAATTAGAGCGCCGTTTAATTCAATTAAAACTGCAACTTGAAGCCGTGAAGAAAGATGAAGATGCAGGCAGCCGTGCTGAAGTTGCGCATCTAGAAAAACAAATTATTGAAGTTCAGAATGAATACAATGATTTGGAAGAAGTTTGGAAAGCGGAAAAAACCTTGGTTGAAGGCACTAAGCAAATTCAGACTCAGTTGGATCAGGCACGTATGGCATTGCAAAAAGCGCAGCGTGAAAATGACCTGGCGGAAATGTCACGTTTACAATACGGCGTGATTCCTGAGTTAGAAAAACAACTGGCACAAGATGAGTTGGTTGAAGAGAAAGAAGAGCCGAAATTATTGCGTAACAAAGTTACGGACAATGAAATTGCTGAAGTCGTTAGTGCAGCAACGGGCATTCCTGTATCGAAAATGCTGCAGGGTGAACGTGAAAAACTGCTACACATGGAAGACTTTTTGCATAAACGTGTTGTTGGGCAAGAAGAAGCTGTGGTAGCAGTGTCGAATGCAGTACGTCGTTCACGTGCAGGGCTGTCTGACCCTAATCGCCCAAGTGGTTCGTTCTTGTTCCTAGGCCCGACAGGGGTAGGTAAAACAGAACTGACCAAAGCTTTGGCAAACTTCTTGTTTGACAGCGATGACGCCATGATTCGGATTGATATGTCTGAATTTATGGAAAAACACTCGGTGAGCCGTTTGGTTGGTGCACCTCCAGGCTATGTGGGTTATGAGGAAGGTGGGGTACTCACCGAAGCAGTCCGTCGTAAGCCGTATAGCGTGGTGTTGTTTGATGAGGTGGAAAAAGCCCATCCAGACGTATTTAACATCTTGTTGCAGGTGTTGGATGACGGACGCCTAACCGACTCGCAAGGTCGCGTGGTGGACTTTAAGAACACTGTAATTGTGATGACTTCTAACTTGGGTTCACACGAAGTACGTGAATTGGGTGACAATCCAACACGTGAAGAAGTGCGTACCGTGGTCATGGCCGCAGTTTCACAACATTTCCGCCCTGAGTTTATTAACCGTATTGATGAGTTGGTGGTGTTCCATTCACTGGAAAAAGCACAAATTCGTGGCATTGCCGATATTCAATTGGATCGTTTACGTGCGCGTTTAAGCGAACGCGACTTGAGCTTGTCGATAGACGATACTGCATTTGATCAATTGATTGAAGCAGGTTTTGACCCAGTCTACGGTGCGCGTCCATTGAAACGTGCAATTCAGCAACAAGTGGAAAACACATTGGCGCAAAAAATCCTCGCAGGTGACTTTGTTGCAGGTGATACGATTTTAATTAAAGCTGAAAATGGTCATTTGCTGTTTGAAAAAATGAAACTCAGCTAATTGGCTATGTGTAAGCAACTTTTAAGAAACCCAGCTTCGGCTGGGTTTTTTATGACTGACAATTTAGGTCACATAAGTAAAATTTTTGGTAAAAAATGACAGCTATTTTTAATATTTTGTGATGGATATTATATTTAAGTGATTTATTTGCAAAACAATTATCTTTTTTAAAGAAGATTAATTATAATTTATTGTTCAATAAGAATAGATAAATTCTGAGCAGAATCTATGTCAAAAATAGTATGGGGTGGAATGGGGGTTGCAGTGTTGGCAGGAGCTGTCACTGCAGGAAATTTATATGCAGATAAGAGCCTGCGTGAGCATTATCAACAAAATTTAAATCCTGTACCCAATGTGAGCGTCCAATATACGGACTACGACATGGGGACTTTAACAGGTACTGCCAAATGGAAAATGACCATTATTGCAGACCCATGTAATGCTAAAGAAAAACTGGTGTTTCACGGACAAGATCAAATTCAGCGGACATGGAAAGGTTACCAAATTGATTCTAAAATGAATCTGGAACAAGGGCAGGGACAATTTTCCGAGTTCTTTCAGCAGCCTTTAAATGTGTCAACGCAAGTGAATTGGTTGGGCGTATCGACCACGAAATTGAGCATACCTGCTATAGAGAAAAAAGAAGCAGGACTTGAAGCTAAATTTTCTCCTATGCAGATTGAGTTTCAGGCGAAACAAAGTCAAGGGCAGCAGAAAATTGTAAATATGAGTTTTGATGTGCCTCAATTAACGGTACGGGATCAATTTGGGCATCTTCAAGTAAAAGGCATGCAGTTTAAAACCAATCAGGCTTTGAATGCGCAGTCTTTAGAGCCGGGCTATTTCCAATTCAGTATTGCAGAAATGCAGCGTCAAGACCCAAAAGCAGTGGGTTCAGGCAAAATGAAAGACTTCAGTTGGCGTATGGATACTCAACTGCATGAGCGCACGGTAGATATTCAATCGAAATTTAAAATTGCCGAGTTAGGTTTAAATAATGTGCCTGCCATGCAAGACCTGCAAGTGAATTGGGATATTAAAAACTTGCAGCGCAGTAAAATGCAGACGTTTCTTGATATTGTGCAAAAACAAAACAACTCATGCCTAGAAGCGGAAAACTTTGAGAAAGAAGTTCAACAAGCCTTGTTGGCTGTGATTAATGAGGGCTTTCAGTTCGAATCCAAGAAGAATCAGTTGAAATTAGGCACAGGCAGTATTCGGGCAGATTTGGTTGGTAAAGTGATGCCAGGGCATCAAACCACTGTAGAAGGCTTAGCGAAAATGTTCCCAAGTTTATTGGAAATGCAAACCGATGTGAGTTTTAACAAGCAAGTGGTCAAAACCATTATGAATAATTATATGAATGCTGCAGGTAAAAGCATGTCTGATCAAGAGTTGGAACAGATACTCAGTGCGATGCAAAGCAATCAGCAAATTCAACGTGATGGTGATGAATTTAAACTGTCGATGCATTATCAATATGGTGAAAAGAAGTTTTTAACTGGTCAATAATCTAGATACTGATCTACGATAAAACAAAGCCTGTTCAAATGAACAGGCTTTGTTGTATTGCCATATCGTTTATTTAAACAGGCGGGTGCTGAATTTTCCAAGCACGGTGGATTTTGGTGTTGCGTTTGAAATCTTGCCCAATGGTTTCATGGCTAATTTCCTGCACATCAAACATGGCTTCAATTTCTTCATCCATTTCAAAACCACGGTAGTTGTTGGAGAAGTACAGCGTTCCGCCTGTGGTTAAGCGGTTCATGGCACGCTTAATTAAAGAAACGTGGTCGCGTTGTACGTCAAATGTTCCGTAGAACTTTTTAGAGTTTGAGAAAGTTGGTGGGTCAATAAAGATCAGATCATATTGTTCATGACCTTCTTTGAGCCATTCAAAACAATCACTGGCAAAGAATTGATGTTGTTCATCGGCATGGTCTACCGTTAAACCATTCAATACAAAGTTTTCTTTAGACCAATTCAAATAAGTATTGGATAAATCGACGCTGGTGGTACTTGCTGCACCGCCAAGCGCGGCATGTAAACTTGCAGTTGAGGTGTAACTGTATAAATTCAGGAAGTGCTTGCCACGAGCTTCTTTGGCAATGCGTAAACGCATTTGACGGTGGTCTAGGAATAAACCTGTATCTAAATAATCCGTCAGGTTGACCAAAATTTTCGCTTGACCTTCTTGCACAATAAAACGCTTAGAAGCAGTACTTTGTTTGGTGTACTGATTTTTACCTTCTTGGCGGGCACGTGTCTTAATGAATACCGCATCACGGCCTAAGCCTGTTACAGCACGAATTGCTTGTAAGGCAAGATTAAAACGCTTTTTGGCTTTTTCAGGATTAATTTTTTTCGGCGGTGCATATTCCTGCACGTGCAAACGGTCACCGTATAAATCGACTGCGACATTAAAGTCAGGTAAGTCGGCATCGTATAAACGCAGACAATGCACATTTTCTTTCACCGCCCATTTTTTCAGGCTTTGCATGTTTTTTTGCAAACGGTTGGTGAAATCTTCTGCGCCTTCAATGGGTTCAAACTGTTGCGGTTGCCAATCTGCTAAGAATGGGCGTGCGAATGTTGCAGGTTTGATCGTACCAAAACGGACATAAATTGGCAGTTTACCGTTCATCAAACGTAAAATTTGCGGGTCATTGAAAGCCAACACATCGACTTGTTCAACTTGGGCTGCAATGACGGCTGCTTTTTGATTTGGGAAATGCTTTTGCAAGAGGGCAGACAGACCCAAATATAAGGCACGGTTCGAGGCTTTATCGCCCAAACGCTCACCATAAGGTGGGTTGGTTACAATAAAGGCCTTTTTACCTTCGGCTTGAAAGTCGGGCCAGTCAGCCAAAGTACGTTCTTCAATTTGAATCTGATCGAGCAGACTTTCAAAGCCTGCCGCAATAATATTTTGCTTGGTGGCTTTGACTGCTTCCCAGTCAGCATCGAAAGCATAAAATTTTGGCAAGGGTTGTTGTAATGCAGTTTGATGGCGTTCTGCCGCTTCTGCTTTAATGCTCATCCATAATTCATGGTCATGACCTTGCCAACCATTAAAACCAAAACGACGTACCAGACCCGGCGCACGGTCTGTCAGCATCATCAACGCTTCAATAATAAAAGTACCCGAACCACACATAGGGTCTAAAATAATGTCGGGTTCAATTTGTTCTAATTGACCTTTTTGCAGAATTGCCGCGGCAAGGTTTTCTTTAATTGGAGCATCGGTCATAAAACGACGATAGCCGCGCTTATGCAATGAATCGCCCGATAAATCTAGGCAGTATGTATGTTCTTTTTTGCCTGCCAACACGTATAAGGTAATTTCTGGCTGCTTGATGTCAATGCTTGGACGTTTGCCCACTGCGTCCATAAATGAATCGACCACACCATCTTTAACGCGCAAGGTCGCAAACTGGCTATTTACCTTGATGTCACGTTCGATGTGTAAACGCACTGCAAACGTACTTTGTGGGGCAAAAATGAGTGACCAGTCAAAGCTAAGCGCACCTTCATAAAGCTCTTCGGCTACATCGCGCGCGTCGTGACTGAATTCAATTTCGTGTGTGTGAATTGGCGTAAGGACACGTGAGGCTAAACGTGACCACATGCAGACACGATAGGCATTTTCGAGTGTGCCTTTGAAAATTAAACGACCCGGTAAACGTTCGATATTTTGAATACCTAAACCTTGCATTTCTTCTTGCAATAAGGTTTCAAGTCCATCTGCACAGGTGACCCAATATGTAGAAAGACGGGGTTTCGAATTCATGAAAATTTCCAAAAGCAATTCAGCAATCGGCTATTTTACCGTATTTTGTGCTAGAAAACTTAGTGATTTAGCGTGAATCGTGCAGAATTTTAAAGGTCTTGGTTTGAAGAGTTTCAGGGCATTTTTACTTTTTTTTCTAAAAATGCAGTGAGGATGCAATGACATCCCATAAAATTTTGAGTGATTGTATTGCGCAAGAATAAAAACCTGAATATTCACATGATTGGTATGTATTTTGCTCATACATTGTTGTGATGGTGAACATTTTGCAGATGAGCATCAAACACTGCAAAACAACAATGAAGCGATAAGGGGAATATTTAAATGACCACGGCTACTTTAAACACGGCACAGGCTTTAGCGGCAAATAACGAGATTTTTTCAGTTGCCACTTTAATTTATACGCGATTAAGACGGGTCAGTGGACGTGTGATTGATGTCATGTATCTGGTGGAAAATTCTGACTATGCACGTGCTGTGCTGCAATTAGCGCTCGCTACACACGATGAGGAATTGTGCCGTTATGCGCTACGCTTAAACAGTATATTGGCTAACTTAATGGATGCTGATGCAGAAATAACGACGCCGCAGACTGAATCGCAGCAATTAGATGCAGTAGAAAATATGGAAAATATAGATGACTTGACTGAACCGACAGCTGAAGAAATTTATCGGGCCCAGGTGTCGCATCATTATATAGGGGCATTGCGTTAAACGGGGAATAGTACAGACTTTGCCTACATAGCCTGAAGGTTGCGTAGGCTCTTGTAGGCGAAGATTGACCCACCAGATGTTCATCAAGCTCATATCAAGATGATTGGCTAGCAGAGCAGTTAAATATACATGCCATCCTTTCACATCGTTGTGTAGAGTATTAAGCATGAAAGAAAGTGTAGATGAGTCTGCATGACTTAATTTTAAAAATCATAAGTTTCTTTTGACTAAATCATGCCAAGTTACACTGCTTTGCCAAATCAATTTCTGTATAATGCGTTAACTTAACGTATAAGGAATCTCTCATGCATTTGGCGGCATTGCATACTCCGAGCCAGATTCAATTGAATAAAGATGGGCATTTAAAACACTTTTTAACCATCGAAGGTCTTTCCAAAGAAACCCTCACCCAAATTCTGGACACAGCACAGTCCTTTTTCAATGAACAAAACCAACTGATCACCAATAATTTGCTCGAAGGGCGCACGGTGATGAATTTGTTCTTCGAAAACTCTACTCGTACCCGCACCACATTTGAAGCCGCAGCCAAGCGTCTTTCTGCCAATGTACTCAATATTGATATTGCCCGTTCAAGTACCTCTAAAGGTGAAACTTTGCGTGACACTTTGTGGAACTTAGAGGCGATGGCTGCCGACATTTTTGTGGTACGCCATTCATCTTCAGGTGCTGCACATTTTATTGCCAAAACAGTTTGCCCAAAGGTTGCCATTATTAATGCAGGCGATGGCCGTCATGCGCATCCGACTCAAGCCATGTTGGATATGTTGACCATCCGCCGTGAAACCCAACGACCTTATGAAGAATTAAGCGTGGCCATTATTGGTGATATTAAACATTCACGTGTGGCGCGTTCCGATGTGGCTGCTTTGCAAACACTGGGCTGTAAAGACATTCGCGTGATTGCACCGAACACCTTATTGCCGTACGGTTTTGAAGAATATGGCGCAGGCGTGCGTTTATTTAACAAAATGGAAGAAGGCATTCAAGATTGCGATGTGATTATCACCCTGCGTATTCAGAATGAACGTATTGATTCGCCAGCACTTGCCTCACAAGCCGAATTCTACAAAATGTACGGTTTAAACAAAGAGCGTTTGGCGCTTGCAAAACCAAACTGTATTGTGATGCATCCTGGTCCAATGAACCGTGGTGTCGAAATTGATTCAAGCATTGCCGATGGGCCTCAATCGGTGATTTTAAATCAAGTAACCAACGGTATTGCGGTACGTATGGCGGTATTGGCCTTGGCGATGCAAGGTCAATTGCAAGAACAAGGTTTGATTGACGCGATTGCGGTATAAGGAAAAAGTCATGGCGATTGTAAAAATTGAAAATGTACGTGTGCTTGACCCAATCCAGCAAATTGACCGCGTACAAACGGTATATCTTGAAAATGGCAAGTTGGTTGCAGAAAGTGCAGATATTAGCGAAAGCATAGATGCCCAAGGTCAATGGCTCATGCCAACTATGGTCGATTTATGCGCACGTTTACGTGAACCTGGTCAGCAACAACATGGCACGCTCAAATCTGAAGGCAAGGCCGCACGTGAAAACGGAATTCTGCACTTATTTACGCCACCCGATTCTAAACCAATCGTGCAAGACAACGGTGCACTCATTCATGGTTTGGTCGAAAAAGCCATGTTGGATGGTGGCATTTATTTAGAAGTGATTGGTGCACAAACTCAAGGTTTAAACGGCAAGCAGCCTGCCAATATGGCGGGACTGAAAAAAGGCGGCTGTAGTGCAGTGTCCAATGCCAATGCACCTTTTGAAGATGATGATGTCGTGATTCGCACACTGGAATATGCTGCAGGTTTGGACATGACCGTGGTGTTCTATGCCGAAGAACCGCAAATTGCTAAAGATGGCTGTGTGCATGAAGGTTTTATTGCATCGCGTCAGGGCTTGCCTATGATTCCAACTTTGGCAGAAACCGTAGCGATTGCCAAATATTTGCTGATGATTGAAGCCACAGGTGTACGTGCGCATTTTGGCTTATTGTCTTGTGGTGCATCAGTTGAATTGATTCAACAAGCTAAAGCCAAAGGTTTACCTGTCACTTGCGATGTGGCGATGCATCAACTGCATTTAACCGATCAAATTATTGATGGTTTTAACTCGTTAGCGCATGTACGTCCGCCACTGCGCTCAGAGCAAGACAAAGCATTACTGCGTCAAGGTGTAAAAGATGGTGTGATTGATGCGATTTGTACTCATCATGAGCCGTTAAATAGCTCTGCAAAAATGGCACCATTTGCAGATACTTTGTCAGGTTTTACTGCATTTGATACTTATATTCCATTTGGGATTCAACTGATTCAGGAAGGTCTGTTCAGTCCATTGGAATGGGTAGAAAAAGTGACACTTGCACCTGCGCGTGTGGCAAAAATGCAAAGTCGTTGGGAACAGGAAGCGGGTTGGGTCTTGGTTGATCCAGAAGTGGAATGGACACTGAACAAAGAAACGATTGTGTCACAAGGCAAAAATACGCCTTTGATTAATCAAGTTGTAAAAGGCAAAGCAGTACGCGTCTTTACTGCTTAATATGCTCTGATTGATATTTTATTTTCAAGTTTAAATAAGAGTCAGCTTCGGCTGGCTTTTTTATTGAATTTTAACAATCCCCAAATAGAAAATCGAAGAAGAGACTCTACATTCCGTTGACTCAAATTTCACAACAAAATCAAAACACCACAATTTATTACATTTGTTTAAATTTTAAGCATATACACTAAAAAACAACTTGAAAACAAAGACAAAAAAGAGGGCATATATATGCAAACAGATTTTATAGACTTGCTCAAACAAAGTGTGTCATCCATTGTATTGGAAGGGGAAACCCAGCATTTGCTTGAAAAAAATCAGGCATTAAATAGTTTTTATCCCATTTTATTGTCTATTTTAAATTCACGACCTGAACTGATTGACAATCTGCTGCGACAACTGAATCCACGTGTGGGCGATGTATTTGGTTCAAATCTATCTTTAAAACAGCAGTTTTTAGATTTGGTCAGCGGCACAGCACCGCAAACCGAAATTGAAAACACCCTGAATCGTTCAATTGCACCAAGTTTAAACTTTTTGGAAAATCAGGCAGGTTCATCTGACCCAGTTGCCATTCAGCATTTACTGCAAAACAATTTAGATTCAATTCAGGCGGCTTTACCGCAGTGGGCAACAGCATTATTGGCTGCTTTGGGGGTAAATAATGCTGCGGGCCAAACCGTACATCAAGCACCTGAAGTCATTGTGACTGAGCCAGTAGAAGAACGCCGTTCGTGGTTATTGCCAATTTTAGCTTTAATTATTTTAATTGGTTTATTGGCATTTTTATTCCGTGCATGTAGTGACCGCAACCAAGCGCCTGCAACCACACAGACCCAAGTGGCAGCAAATCAGGCTGCAATGTTGCAAGTCAGTACAGGCAGTGATGGTAATTTGGTGACCTGTCAAATTTTGCTGAATAATCCAAGCTATATGGAAATTCTGCAGAATGAAGTGAAGCAAATTTTCAATCATCCAACAGGTTGTGGTGCAGAAAATTTTGCCAACTATCATTCGGAATTTATTGATCAGGACGTGATTCCAAGCGTTTTAAAAATGCTGAAAGGTGTACCGAATGTCAATTTAAACTGGGTGGGTAATCAACTGTCTATTCAAGCCGCGAACCCTGCCGATGCAGAGCGTTTAGCCAGTCAAATTCGTCCATTGGCTAAAAACATGACTGTAGTGACTCAGCAACCTGCAGAAACTACAGTAACCGATGTTAATCAGGCTGTAACCAGCAGTATTAGCAATGCCGAGCAGGCTTTGGCTGCAATTAATCCTGACAATATTCAAGCTTTGGATATTGCGACGGCACTCAATATGCAAATCATTAATTTTGATTCTGCATCGACTGAAATTCCAGCAGCAAATAAGTCTATTTTAGATCAGGCTGCGGTATTGATGCAGCGCGCGCCACAAGTGCAATTAACCGTGAAAGGGCATACCGATGCCGTAGGTGATGCCAATGCCAACAAAACTTTGTCACAACAACGTGCGCAAGCAGTGGTCGATTATTTAGTATCACGTGGTGTAAATCCGGGTCAATTGCAAGCCATTGGTTTTGGTTCAGAGCAGCCGATTGCGGCAAATGCAACGCCAGAAGGTCAATTTAAAAACCGCCGTATTGAGTTTGAAGTCTTGAATGTAGATACAGGCACGGTGCGTAGTGTGGAAGATGCAGGCGTGGTAGAGCAAAAGGCGCCTCAATCTTAAAATAGGTCTATTTTCTTGTAAGCCTTCACTTTGCAAAGTGAAGGCTTTTTTATTGTGGATCAATCCCGAAGTATTGTGCAAATATCGAAATTGAAAGTGATTTTTTAAATGATTTTTGGTTTAGTGGAATCGTTTTATAAATCAGTGATTTATTGGTTTTGTTGAGTGGAAAAGTATAGGAGTCAAAATAAACTCTCTCCCTTGTATTAAGTTTTAAAGCAGTGCATCAAAACTTGCAAAGGAGAGGGTTATTCACTCGAGATAAATTCATCAAGCTGCGACTTTTTGTAAGGCAACACCTGTGACTTTTTGAATTTCATCAAAACTGACATCGGGTGCAAGTTCAATCAACTTTACGCCTTGTGGAGTAATATCAAGCACGCCTAAGTCGGTAATGATACGATGCACCACCGCTTTACCTGTGAGTGGCAAACTGCACTGCGATACAATTTTAGGCGTACCATCTTTGGCACAATGTTCCATCAGCACTACAACTTTTTGTACGCCTGCAACCAAATCCATTGCACCGCCCATACCTTTAACTTTCTTGCCGGGAATCATCCAGTTGGCAAGATCGCCTTGTTCAGAAACTTCCATTGCCCCTAAAATAGCGATATTGACATGCCCGCCACGAATCATGGCAAAGGAATCTGCGCTAGAGAAAAAAGCCGCACCTTTACGCGCTGTCACAGTTTGTTTACCTGCATTGATCAGGTCGGCATCTACAGTGTCGGCAGTCGGAAATTCACCAATGCCAAGTAAGCCATTTTCAGACTGCAACCAAACATTGATATGTTCAGGAATATAATTGGCGACCAGTGTGGGTAAGCCAATGCCTAGATTGACATAAAAACCATCTTCTAATTCTTGTGCAGCGCGCTGCGCCATTTGATTACGCGTCCAAGCCATGTCTTAAGCCTCCGCCTTTAAAGTCATTTGTTCAATACGTTTTTCTGGGTTTGCATTGAGGACAATGCGGTTCACATAAATACCGGGTAAGTGGATTTCGTCTGGGGCTAAATCGCCAATTTCAACAATCTGTTCAACTTCGGCAATGGTGATTTTGCCTGCCATGGCACAGACAGGATTAAAGTTTTGTGCTGTTTTACGGAAAACAAGATTGCCCGCTTTATCTGCTTTGTAGGCTTTGACCAAAGCGACATCTGCGGTCAAAGATTCTTCTAAAATATAGTCTTTGCCATTAAATTCACGGACTTCTTTTCCTTCGGCAATAACAGTGCCTACACCTGTTGGGGTGAAAAATGCAGGAATACCCGCACCGCCTGCGCGTAATTTTTCTGCCAGTGTGCCTTGCGGGGTAAGTTCAACTTCCAGTTCACCGCTTAAAAACTGGCGTTCAAATTCTTTATTTTCGCCGACATAAGATGAAATCATTTTTTTAATTTGTTTGGTTTCAAGCAATAAGCCTAAACCAAAACCATCGACCCCTGCGTTGTTGGAAATACAAGTCAGCTGTTTCACACCTGTATCTTTTAACGCAGCAATCAAGGCTTCAGGAATACCGCATAAACCAAAACCACCCACCGCCAAGGTATGCCCATCTTGAACCACGCCATTTAATGCAGCTTGTGCGCTGTCATATACTTTATTGGACATTTGTCACCTCTTTATTCTCTGCACGGCATTCACTTGCCATGTTGTGTTGTTGCCATCCTTATTGCTTATGTTCCAATGCTATTGAGGATGAAATAGGTTTTAAGCACAAACCTTTTGCCAGTAGGCATTGGCATAGTGAGATGGATTATTGCGCTGTAAGACATTGCTGATGTTACGACTAGCTGTCATCAGCGGTTCTAACCGCACACCTGTTTCAAAACCCATCTTGGACAGTAAATAGTACAAGTCTTCGGTAGACACATTGCCCGATGCACCTTTGGCATACGGACAGCCACCCAAACCAGCAATAGATGAATCAAATACACGAATGCCTTGCAAGAGCGACTGATAAATATTGGCAATCGCCATGCCGTAAGTATTGTGAAAATGACCTGCTAAAACTTTGGCATCGACCTCTGCCAAACATGCATCCCAGACTTTTTGCACACGGTCAGGGGTTGCTGTACCAATGGTTTCACCCAAAGACACTTCATAGCAGCCCATGTCCAATAATTGCTGTGTGACTTTTGCGACTTGTTTCGGGTCAATTGCGCCTTCATAAGGACAGTCCACCATACAAGATACATAACCACGCACGCGAATGTTGTGCGCTTTGGCTTGACGCATGACATCGCTAAATTTTTCCAAACTTTCTTCAATTGAACAGTTGATATTTTTTCGGGTAAAGCTTTCAGAAGCGGCGGTAAACACGGCAACTTCTTTGCAACCCACCGCCAAAGCCGACTCAAAACCTTTTGAGTTTGGGGTCAGTAAACTGAATTGAATGTTTGGGTTTTGTGGCAGGCTGGCAAACAGCACATCGCTGTCTGCCATTTGCGGTACCCATTTGGCCGATACGCAAGAACCGACCTCAATGCTGCTTAAACCTGTTTGCATTAAATCCAAAATCAGGTTTTTACGGTCTGCCAAAGTGAGTGGCGTTTTCTCATTTTGCAGACCATCTCGTGGGCCAACCTCTACAATTTTGACAAATTCAGTCATGCAACTTCCTCCGTCAAGGCTTCAAATTCAACCAGTTCATCGCCTGCTTTGACCTGATCGCCCGCTTGGAAGTACGAACTTGCCACAATGCCATCGAAAGGCGCACGAATTGAATATTCAATTTTCATGGCTTCCAGTGTCATCAGTACATCATCTTTTTTCACACGGGCATTGGCTGCCACCAAAACTTGGGTGATTACACCCGGCATTGGTGCAGTCAGATTGTTGGCATTGTCTTGTTGATCATCGCTGTTAAAGTTTGCTTGTACATAGCTAAACACATGACGCTGACCGTTTTGGAACAGGGTGATGCCTTGCGCATGTTGGTTAAATGCTATTTTTTGTTGCTGACCATTGATACAAACCTGTAGACGATGTGCATCCAAAAGCTCGCCTTGAACGCTCAGCGTTTGCCCATTGTAGTGAGCCTCAAAACCAGAAGTGCATGGTTTTAACTGGATTTTGAGTGTTTGGTCATTGCACTGTAATTGCACTGTGTGGGCGCTTTGCTGATTTAAGCGCCAGAAGTGGTCTTTTTGCCAAACCGCGTTGTTTGCCGCTTTGTTGTTTTGAATACGAGAAAGTACATCAATTAACGCAGCTGCAACGACAGTTTCTGTAGCGACTTCAGGTTTTGCGTTAAGTAAAAATGCTTCCTCACGTTGAATAAGCCCTGTATCCAAATTGGCATGTTTAAAGGAATCACACAGCACCAAACGATCCAAGAATGCAATGTTGTTGCCTAAACCATCGACGTGGAACTGACCTAAAGCATGGTGCATTTGCGTTAATGCTGCTTCACGGTTTTTACCCCAAACAATCAGTTTGGCAATCATTGGGTCGTAGTAGGTGCTGATTTCATCACCTTCGACAATCCCGCTATCGACACGTACGGCATCATTTTGCTCTGGATAATGCAGATAGCTGATTTGACCAATGGCAGGAATAAAGCCTTTTTCTGGTTCTTCGGCATACACACGCGCTTCAAGGGCATGACCATGAATTTGCAATTCATGTTGCTGTTTTGGCAATGGCTCACCAAAAGCAACTCGCAATTGCCACTCAACCAAGTCTTGCCCTGTAATCATTTCTGTGACGGGGTGTTCGACCTGCAAGCGGGTATTCATTTCCATGAAATAAGCAGTACCGTCTTGCTCGACAATAAACTCTACCGTACCTGCGCCCACGTAATTTACAGCACGTGCGGCATCAATTGCGGCTTGGCGCATAGTTTCGAGTTTATCTTCTGGCATTTTTGGTGCAGGTGCTTCTTCAAGCACTTTTTGGTGGCGACGTTGTACCGAGCAATCACGTTCAAACAAATGCACGTAGTTGCCGTGAGTATCGCCAAAAACCTGTACTTCAATATGACGTGGTTGAATCACATAGCGTTCAATCAGCACATCTTCATTACCAAAGCTAGAACGTGCTTCACTTTTACATGAAGCGAGTGAGCTGAGAAAGTCTTCACTGCGTTCTACTAAACGCATGCCTTTACCGCCACCGCCTGCACTGGCTTTAATGAGCACAGGATAACCAATGCTGTCGGCTTGTTGCTTTAAAAATGCCGCATCTTGATTGCTGCCGTGGTAGCCCGGAGTTAGTGGCACACCTGCTTTTTCCATCAAGGCTTTAGAGGTTGCTTTTAGACCCATCGCCAAAATGGCTTCAACTGGCGGGCCAATAAAAACAATATTGTTGTCTTTACAGGCAAGTGCGAATTGGTCATTTTCAGATAAGAAACCATAACCCGGGTGAATCGCTTGTGCACCTGTGCTTTTGGCTGCCTGAATAATACGTTCAACTTGCAAATAACTTTGTGCCGCAGGGGATTCGCCAATATAAATGGCTTCATCTGCCAGTTTAACGTGTTGTGATTGTGCATCAGCATCTGAGTAGACTGCGACCGTGGCAATACCGAGTTTTTTTGCCGTACGAATCACACGGCAGGCAATTTCACCACGGTTGGCAATTAAAATCTTTTCAAACATAGTGCGATCCTTCTTTTATTATGCCGTGGTCTTGATCCAAGCCGGGCTTTGTTTATTCAAAAATGCATTTAAGCCATTTTTCGCCTCATCTCCTTGGCGAATATGCGCAATATGCTGTGCAGTTTGTTGCAATAAGTCTTCGGTCAAGACTTGCTGATTGACCATCTGAATTAGTTGTTTAGAGGCATGCTGTGCGTCTGGGCCACCCAGTAAGAGGGCTTGTACAATGTCATCAATTTTGCTGTCTAGCTGTTCTGGTGCTGCCACTTCATGTGCCAAACCAATCTGCTGAGCCTGTTCTGCAGAAATACGTTCTGCCGTTAAAAAGTAGCGGGATGCCTGACGTGCACCAATGGCACGAATTACATACGGACTAATCGTGGATGGAGCCAGTCCTAAACGTACTTCGGATGTAGCAAATTTGGCATCCGTGCTGGCAACACAAATATCACAGGCAGAGGCCAAGCCCATACCACCACCAAAGGCAATGCCATGCACGCGGGCAATAGTCGGCTGCTTTAAAGTGGCTAAACTTTGCAGCATTCTCGCCAGTTTTAAGGCATCGGCTTGGTTTTCTGCTTCAGAGGCTTGACCTGCCTGTTTCATCCAGTTCAGGTCTGCGCCTGCAGAGAAGCTTTTGCCGCGTCCAGCTAAAATTACGACACGCACATCCTCACGCGTATTCAACTGTAGAAAGCAGGCATGTAATTCTTCAATCACTTGGGTATTGAAGGCATTGTGAAGCTCCGCACGATTAATCCAAACCGTAGCCACTTGATTTTGCTGTTCGAGTTGTAAAAATTGATAATCCATTTTGTCACCTCTTACATGCGGAACACGCCAAACTTGGTCGGTTGGATTGGGGCATTTAGAGCAGCAGCCAAACTTAAAGCCAACACTTCACGCGACTGAGCAGGATCAATCACACCGTCATCCCATAAACGTGCAGAAGCATAATATGGATGACCCTGACGCTCGTATTGATCACGAATTGGCTGTTTAAATTGGTCTTCTTCTTCTGCCGACCAGCTACCACCTTTGGCTTCAATCTGGTCGCGTTTTAATGTTGAAAGAACACTCGATGCCTGTTCACCACCCATTACCGAAATACGGGAGTTTGGCCATGTCCACATAAAGCGTGGCGAGTAGGCACGACCACACATGCCATAGTTCCCTGCACCAAAAGAACCGCCAATCACTAAAGTCAGTTTAGGTACATTGGCTGTCGCCACCGCCATCACCAGTTTGGCGCCATTTTTGGCAATGCCTTCATTTTCGTATTGGCGGCCAACCATAAAGCCTGTGATATTTTGAATAAATAGCAGGGGAATGTTGCGTTGGGTACACAGTTCAATAAAGTGTGCACCTTTTTGTGCTGACTCGGAAAATAAAATACCGTTGTTGGCGATAATTCCGACAGGCATACCATAGAGTTTGGCAAAACCCGTGATCAGTGTAGTACCAAAGCGTGCTTTAAATTCATCAAAACGTGAACCATCGACGATGCGGGCAATCACTTCACGTACATCAAATGGTTTACGTGCATCAGTCGGTACAATGCCATACAGTTCAGAGGCATCAAATAACGGTGCTTCTACCTGCTCTGGTTGTGGGTTTGGCTTTTTGTTTAAGTTCGCCACAATGTTACGGGCAATCGCCAAGGCATGTTCATCATTTTCTGCCAAGTGGTCTGCCACACCTGAAAGGCGAGTGTGCACATCACCACCACCCAAGTCTTCACTTGAAACGACTTCACCGGTAGCTGCTTTTACCAGCGGTGGGCCGCCCAAGAAGATTGTCCCCTGATTGCGTACAATAATGGTTTCATCTGACATAGCAGGTACATAAGCGCCACCTGCAGTACAGCTTCCCATCACCACTGCAATTTGGGCAATACCCATGCTCGACATGCGGGCCTGATTATAGAAAATGCGTCCGAAGTGATCACGGTCTGGAAAGACTTCATCTTGTAGCGGTAAATATGCACCGCCCGAATCGACCAAATAAATACAAGTCAGGTGATTCTGTTCGGCAATTTCCTGTGCGCGTAAATGCTTTTTCACAGTCAGTGGATAGTAAGTTCCGCCTTTTACAGTGGCATCGTTGGCAATGATCATACAGGTCACGCCATTGACCTGACCCACGCCTGCAACTACGCCTGCAGCAGGTACATCATCCTGATAGACCTGATAGGCAGCCAACTGACCAATTTCAATAAATGCGGTACCAGGATCAATCAGGTGATCAATCCGTTCACGTGGCAGCAATTTGCCACGGTCTAAATGTTTTTGGCGTGCCGTTTCACCACCACCCAAAGCAATTTTTTGGACTTTTTCTCTCAGGTCATCGACCAATGCTTGCATAGCAGCCTGATTGTTTTTGAACTCGTCGCTGCGAATATTAATTTTGCTCTGTAATTGATTCATGCCAACATCCTTGTCTATTTTTGTGATTTATTCTTTAGGCAGTTTCGTTAAACAGTTCACGGCCAATCAGCATGCGGCGAATCTCTGAAGTACCTGCGCCAATTTCATAGAGTTTGGCATCACGCCATAAACGTCCTGCAGAGAATTCGTTGATATAGCCATTGCCACCCAAAGTTTGAATGGTTTCACCTGCCATCCAAGTGGCTTTTTCTGCTGCATATAAAATTGCACTGGCTGCATCTTTACGTAAACTGCGGCTGTGTTCAGCTTTGTCACATTCTGCGCCTACGGCATAAACGAGTGCTTTACATGCCAGCCAGGTTGAATACATATCGGCAATTTTGCCTTGCATCAGCTGAAACTCACCTAGTGCCTGACCAAACTGTTTACGCTCATGAATATAAGGAATCACGGTATCCATGCAGGCATCCATAATGCCTAGCGGCCCTGCACTTAAAACTGCACGTTCATAGTCCAGTCCACTCATTAGTACTTTTGTACCATTGCCCACACCGCCCAAGACGTTTTCTTTTGGTACTTCAACATTGTCAAAGAACAATGGATAGGTATTTGAGCCGCGCATCCCGAGTTTGTCTAAATGGCTGCCGTGGCTAAAACCTGACATGGTTTTTTCAATTAAGAAAGCAGTCATACCTTTGGCGCCTGCCTGTAAGTCAGTTTTGGCATACACCACCAAAACATCGGCATCACCGCCATTGGTAATCCACATTTTTGAGCCGTTGAGCAAGTAATGATCGCCTTTATCTTCAGCTTTCAGTTTCATGCTAACCACGTCTGAGCCTGCATTTGGTTCAGACATTGCCAAAGCGCCGACGTAATCGCCTGAAATCAGTTTTGGTAAATAGCGTTGCTTCTGTTCTTCTGTCCCATTTCGCTTAATTTGGTTCACACATAGGTTAGAATGAGCACCGTAAGACAAACCAATGGATGCTGATGCACGAGAAACTTCTTGCATGGCAATGATGTGAGCTAAATAGCCTAAGTTGGTGCCGCCGTATTCTTCACTCACGGTTAAGCCAAGTAAGCCCATATCGCCAAATTTTTTCCAAAGCTGGGCAGGGAATTCGTTATCACGATCAACCTGTTGAGCAATGGGTGCAATTTCCCTTGCACAAAAAGCAGCGATTGAATCGCGCAGGGCGATTAAGGTTTCATCTAAGCCGAAGTCTAAGCTTTGTAAAATCATGTGTTCATCCATCCTGTGGTTATATTTGTTGTTCCTAAAACAAGCATTGTTGTTGTGCTTAGGTTCTAACATACATCGAAAATTTAAAAAAGTGAACTAAAATTCACAAAATGATTTACAATTCATTTTATCTGGTTGAGAATAAGATATGAGTTATAAAAGATCATCATTGATGCAGGAACGTATGGAACAAAATCGCATGGCGATTTTAGATTCTGCTCGTGAACTTATTGCTCATGGGGGCTTTAAAGAAGCGTCTATCCAAGCCATTGCAGAACGCGCAGGCGTATCTACAGGTTTGGTGTATCGCTACTTTGAAAATAAAAGTCAGATTTTGATTGAAGTTTTATCGGATGCGATTCGTCGTGAGGTCGAAATTTTGGACCACATTGCGAAGTCAGATTTAAGTGCAAAACAAAAATTGCAAAAATCTGTCACCACTTTTGTGAAGCGTGCGATGAACAGCCCTCAATTGGCGTATTCGTTAATGTTCGAGCCTGTAGACCCAGAAATGGAACATGAGCGTTTTCGCAGTAAACAACTGATCAAACAGAGCATCAAGGAAATTTTGGCTGAAGGAAAAGTCAATGGTGAGTTTGATTTTGAAGATTTGAACACTGCTGCTTTAGGTGTGGTTGGCTCCATGACCTTTGTAGTGATTGAACCTTTAAACCCGTCTCGCAATGTGATGTTTGATCAAAATTATAAAGATTACTTTGTCAAACAAATTGCCGACTTTTGTGTAAATGCAGTGCGAAAACAGCAGGGAGGGTAGTAAAAACAACGCACAAAACAGGCAAAAAGTAATCGTCGTCATAATGGAAAACAGAATTACAAAGAATCAAGGAGATCGATTCAATGACACAAGTACGGTTAAGTTATGCCTATGGCACCAGTAATCAGCCTTTGTTAGGCATGACCATTGGTGAAAAGTTTGATCAGGCTTGCCAGCAATATGCAGATCAGGATGCTTTGGTAAGCGTGCATCAAAATGTGCGTCTGACCTATAAGCAACTACAGCAACAGGTCAATGCCTTTGCCTGTAGTTTGTTAAAACTCGGTTTTAAAAAAGGTGACCGCCTTGCCATTTGGTCTCCGAATTGTGTGGAATGGACGATCACTCAATTCGCAGCCTTTAAGGCAGGGGTGATTTTGGTGAATTTAAACCCAGCCTATAAAAGCAATGAACTGGAATTTGTGCTCAACAAAGTGTCCTGTAAAGGTTTGGTAATTGCATCGCAGTTTAAAAGTACCAACTATCAGGACATCTTAACGAAAATTGCCCCAGAGCTGTGTCAGGCAGACAATAAAGTCCTCAACGCCAAGCGTTTACCGCATTTAAAGCATGTGATTAAAATTGATGATCAAGCACATACAGGAATGCATCGTTTTCAGGATTTATTGACAGCTCCAACCACACACATGCTGAAAAAACTGCAACACATTGCCAGTGAGTTGCAGTTCGATGAAACCATTAATATTCAATTTACCTCAGGCACGACGGGCAATCCGAAAGGCACTATGCTGACCCACAACAACATTTTAAATAATGGTTACTTTGTAGGAGAAGCAATTCATTTAAGTCCACAAGACCGTGTTTGTATTTCCGTACCGCTGTTTCACTGCTTTGGTATGGTGATGGGCAATTTAGCGTGTATCACACATGGTTCAACCATGGTCTATCCATCGGCAGTGTTTAACCCGCTCGATACCTTAAAAGCTATTCATCAAGAAAAATGTACAGCTGCTTACGGCGTACCGACCATGTTTATTGCCATTTTAGAGCATGAACAGTTTGATGAATTTAATTTATCTAGCTTGCGCACAGGCATTATGGCAGGCAGTCCGTGTCCGCAGGAAATTATGCAACGCGTCATCGACCGTATGCACATGGCGCAAATCACCATTTGTTATGGCATGACCGAAACAGCACCTGTGAGCGCACAAAGTTCGACTGAAGATTCTGTGGAGCGTCGTGTCAGTACGGTGGGGCGTGTACATCCACATCTGGAAGTAAAAATTGTCGATGAAGAAGGCAAAGTCGTGCCGCGCGGACAGTTAGGAGAATTGTGTGTGCGTGGTTATTCAGTCATGCTGGGTTACTGGGATGAACATGACAAAACCCAAGAAGTCATTGATGTTGCACGTTGGATGCACACAGGCGACATTGCAGAAATGGATGATGAAGGCTTTGTAAAAATCAAAGGTCGCATTAAAGATGTGGTGATTCGTGGCGGTGAAAACCTGTTCCCGAAAGAAATTGAAGATTTCTTATATACTCACGATGCGGTCTGCGATGTGCAAGTAATTGGCGTGCCAGATCATCGTTATGGTGAAGAACTATGTGCCTGTATTATTTTGCATGAACACCATGAATGTACCGAAGAGGCAATTCGCCAATACTGTGCAGAACACATTTCACACAATAAAGTCCCACGTTATGTGCGCTTCTTTAGTGAATTTCCAATGACCGCTTCAGGCAAGGCACAGAAATTTAAATTACGTGAATTTATGCGTGAAGAATTAAATTTAAAGGAAATTGCTTAAGGCATTATTTCAGCTATTTACTGCTGCAAGATCGACCTTTTAATTTTGTCAGCACACACCCTTTATTTCTCACGCAGAGATAAAGGGATACTCTATACAGGAATAATCACACTAAAAATATATCGCATGCTCGGCTTAATAAAAGATGGCACAAGTTTAAGCATGATGCGTGATAATCAAGGATGAAAATAATGACCGTACGCAATGATTGGACTCGAGAAGAAATTCAGCAGTTATATGAACAGCCTTTTCTGGATTTAGTCTTTGAAGCACAGCGTGTGCATCGCCAACATTTTGCTGCCAATACCGTACAAGTCAGTACCTTATTGTCTATTAAAACAGGCAAATGCCCTGAAGACTGTAAATATTGCTCGCAGTCTGCGCATTATGATTCACAGCTTGAAGCTGGAAAACGTATTGCAGTGGATAAAGTCATTCAGGAAGCCAAAGAAGCTTTAGCATCAGGTTCTTCACGTTTTTGTATGGGCGCTGCTTGGCGTAATCCGCATGAACGCGATATGCCCTATGTTCTGGAAATGGTGCGTGAAGTCAAAGCTCTGGGCTTAGAAACTTGCATGACTTTAGGGATGTTAAACCAATCGCAGGCAGAACGCTTAAAAGATGCAGGCTTAGATTATTACAACCATAACCTAGACACATCGCGTGAGTATTATCCTAATGTGATTAGTACCCGCTGTTTTGATGATCGCTTAAACACTTTGGATATTGTGCGTCAAACAGGTATGAAAGTATGTAGTGGCGGTATTGTCGGTTTAGGTGAAGATACCCAAGACCGTATTGGTTTATTACATGAATTAGCGACTTTACCGTTACATCCTGAATCTGTGCCGATCAATATGTTAGTTCCGATTGAAGGTACACCATTGGCTGAAGTAGAAAAACTGGATGTGATTGAGTGGATTCGTACCATTGCAGTTGCACGTATTATCATGCCAAACAGCTATATTCGTTTATCTGCAGGGCGTGAATCATTACCTGATTCAGATCAGGCGTTGGCATTTATGGCAGGTGCGAACTCGTTATTCTCAGGTGAAAAACTTTTAACTACACCAAACGCAGGCGAAGGCAAAGACAAACAATTGTTCCAAAAATTAGGCTTAGTGCCTGAACGTGCCAAGTCAACCGTTTCGGAATTGTCGGTAGATGCAATGGCTGTGGCTTAAGCAGATCTTGAAAAAGACTCAGATATTTAATGTCAGTAAATTAAAGAAGAATCATGTGATATGGCAAAAGATTTTCACAGTGCAACTGTGGTTGCAGGCTATGACAGTCATATTCGGAAACTCATTCCCGGATATGAATTGGTACATCAACACATCAATGCAATTTTAAGTAGTCATTTGCCCGAAACAGCACAAGTTTTAGTGGTGGGGTGTGGCACAGGCTATGAGTTGCAGTATTTACTGCAGCAACATCCACAGTGGCAATTTACGGCCATCGACCCATCTTTAAGCATGTTACAGCAGGCAGAAAAAAACATTCAGTCTGTGGCAGGGCATGAGCGAGTACGTTTTATACAGGCAGATACCCACCAATTTGCCCAACAAGCGCAGGTTGAAAATTTGCAGTTTGATGCGGCATTGGCGATTTTGGTGGCGCATTTTGTGCCAGTCGCAGAAAAAACATTATTTTTTCAAGATATTTACCAAACATTAAAACCTACAGCGATTTTATTAAGCTATGATCTGATGCAGCAGACTGAAAATATAGAACTGCGCTGGATGCAGAATTTGGCACTAGAGAGTGGTTTAACCGTGCTACAGGCAGAAAAAATGATTGCACGACTGGCCGATGATTTTCATTTAATTTCTGCAGAAGCACAGAGGTCATTACTCACTCAGGTGGGTTTTAGGCAGTCTAAGGCCTATTGTCAAATTATGAATTATTATGGTTTTTTTGCGCAGAAATAGTTGATAAATAACATTATTTAGTCAGTAATCTTTGTAGTAAAAGTATCCGCACAAGAAAAGTTAGATCAGGGAAAGAGAAAAAATGTCAGCATATTACACTTTACTCAAACGTGAACAACATGCCGATGGTGGTTGTACTGCGCACTATCGTTGCAACATTCATGCACAAGGCGCGTGGAATCCGCATGAACAACACATGGCACCTGCAACGGGTATTTTGTGTGCAGAACTTGAGCAATTTATGCCGCGTGATGATATGCGAATTGGTCGGGTCGGTTTAGATATTTTTGGCTTAATTGCCTTTGGTGAATTTAGTATCACCACCCGTATGATTCGACCGGGTAAAACCATTGAGCTGATTGAAGCGGAAATGTGTGCTGAAGGAAAAACCTGTATTGTGGCGCGTGCATGGAAAATGAAAACCTCAGATACACGCGCAATTGCAGGATTGGAAGATTTACCGATAGAAAACCCTGAATATTTGCCCGATTGGGATGGCATGCGTTGTTGGCCGGGCGGCTATATTCAAAGCATTGAAACCCGTGCGCATTTAGATCGTCGTGCAGGTAAGGGCATCGTTTGGTTAAGAAACCAATTGGATATGGTTGAAAATCAAAGCACATCTAGTTTTGTGCGTTTATTGGGGATGGTGGATACCGCCAATGGCGTAGTGCCACGTTTAGACCCGAATGCGGGTTGGGGTTTTCCAAATTTAGATTTGCAAATGCATTTACACCGTTTACCGCAAGGCGAATGGCTAGGCTTGGAAGTAACACAACAATATGGTGAAGATGGTATTGGCTTAACGAGTGCAGTTTTGCATGATACTCAAGGGCCATTTGGACGTAGTGAGCAGATTTTAACTTTGCGTCAATTCTAAATCTATTCGATATCAAACAAAAAACATCAGGACGAATTGCTTCGTCCTTTTTTTATTGGCATGCTGTGTGCAGATTATTTCATCTTATTTTATCTGAAAATATTATGCGAATTAGTTTGATTGGTGCAGGGCGCGTTGCACATCATTTGGCTCATGTTTTAAACGCACAGCATCAAATTGTGCAAATTTATAGCCGCAGTCTGGACAAGGCACAGCAGTTGGCTGCACAGGTTGGCGCAGAAGCAATTGCAGAAGTAGAACAATTTCATTCAGACCTGGATTTAGTAATTATCGCAGTGAGTGATCAGGCCATTGGACAGGTGATTCAGGAAGTTCATCGTGACTTAAATCATGTGTTGATTGTGCATACCTCAGGCAGTACTAAATTAGATGTATTGCAACAGCATCATGTACGTTCAGGGGTATTTTATCCCTTGCAAACCTTTAGTTTAGAGTGTGAAATTGATTGGTCAGAAACGCCTTTATTTATAGAAGCTGCATTTGCTGAAGATCAGCAGCTTTTAATGATTTTGGCAAATAGCCTAAGCAAAAGGGTTTATGCCTATACTTCAGCACAGCGTTTGAGTTTGCATTTGGCTGCGGTATTTGCCTGTAATTTTAGTAATTATTGTTATGACATGGCCAAGCAAGTGGTCGATGCTCAGCAAGTAGATTTCAGTCTGCTGTATCCTCTTATTTTGGAAACTGCGCATAAAGCGACCCAGAATGATCCGCGTCAAATGCAAACAGGGCCTGCCATGCGGGGTGATCACAATATTTTAAAAATGCATCAGGACTTATTGGTAGCAGGGCAGCAACATGCACTTGCCGAAGTTTATGCGCTAATGAGCCAACAGATTTTAACGCGGCATCAATCTTAGTCATTTGATACGATAACACGAGTTCAAATAAAAAATGCTTCCTTGTGGAAGCATTTTTTCTAGCAGAAATTAGTTAATTTTCTTGAAGATAAAATCATTAATCTTATGACCTGCTTCAATTCCGCGGCGTTCAAACTTGGTTTGTGGACGCCATTCAGGGCGAGGGTAGCTATTGCCTTTACCCGCCAAGTTTTCTAAACGTGGACGGTTGTCCAATACATCCAGCATCCATTCTGCATACGGTTCCCAGTCGGTTGCTGCATGGAACGTACCACCTAACACTAATTTTTGCTCTACCAATTCCATGCGTTCATGAGCAACAAAACGGCGTTTGAAGTGACGTTTTTTCTGCCATGGGTCTGGGAAATATAACTGCACCGTATCAATGCTATTGTCTGGCATTTCACGCAGTACTTGAATTGCATCGGCATCTAAGACACGTAAGTTGCTTAAACCTGCTGTACCTGCTTCATAAACGCACTGTGCAATGCCTGGAATATGGACTTCAATCCCGACAAAGTTACGTTCAGGATTGGCCTGCGCCATAAGTACCAAAGAACGCCCCATCCCAAAACCAATTTCTACTGTAAGCGGGCGTTCAGGGTGTTCAAAATGTTGACGTAAATCGCCAACAGGATATTCCAAAATTAAGTCGCCGTATTGTTCCAAGGCGCTACGTTGTGACGTATTCAATGGTGAAGAACGGCGCATGAACGTTACAATTTCACGATGCTCGTTGAGGTTGTCCAGCTCGACAACGTGCTGGTCTAATTGATCGTTCGACATAATTTTGGCAAATCTAATAAATTCGAATGCGGTATTTTAAGTCCTGAGCCATTGAAGTCAAATTTTTTCGCTGTTTTTCGCAGCGCCGTGCAAGATTGCGATACATCTGCATCTTTTGAGCATAAAAAATGCCGAATCATTAAGATTCAGCATTTAACATCATCAACGGTATTTTAATACAATAATTACGAATGGGTACTGTATTGATCAATTAAGGTATGACTGGCCTCATTCAATCCAATAATATGCACTTTAATTTGTTGGGCTTTAAATTTGTTCACCACGCTATTCAGCATATTTACAGAGGTAATATCCCAAATATGCGCATGCGTTAAGTCGATGGTGACATTGCTAATATCTTCTGAAAAATCAAAAAACTGATAAAACTTTTCTGAACTGCTAAAGAAAATTTGCCCTGAAATCACATATTGGCGGGTATGTTCGCCTAATAAAAACGAACTGACTTTAACTTCACTTTCCAGTTTATTCACCAAAAATAGAGCAGAAAGCAGTACGCCAACAAAGACACCCAAAGCAAGGTTGTGGGTAACTAACACCACAATGACCACAGCTAACATAACAATATTGCTTTGTTTGGGATGCTTTTTAAAGTTACGGATGGAATCCCAGTTAAAAGTCGTGAATGACACCATAATCATAATTGCGACCAATGCTGCCATAGGAATATATGCCAACCAATCTTTGAGAAATACCACCAAGCACAGCAAAAATACGCCTGCTGTAAGTGTAGATAGCCGTGTACGCGCCCCAGAACTGACGTTGATAATAGATTGCCCAATCATGGCACAGCCTGCCATACCGCCCATAAAGCCACTGACAATATTGGCATAACCCTGACCACGACATTCCTGATGCCGATCTGCTTCTGTGCCTGTGGCTTCATTGACAATCGTAGTGGTCATCATGGTTTCGAGTAAACCGACTGTGGCTAAGGTCATGGCATAAGGAAAAATAATAAATAAAGTTTCAAAATTCAGTGGAATGTCAGGCACTAGAAAAATAGGCAGCGTGTCGGGAAATTGTCCCAAATCGCTTACGGTACGCATATCTGCACCAAGTAATAAAGCAACCACACTCAGCACAATAATGCAGACCAAAGGCGAGGGAATGCTTTTACCAATTTTAGGAATGTATGGAAACAGATAGACTACCGCTAAACCTAATCCTACAAATAAATAGCCTAAGCCATCCATTTGTGATAATTCAGGCAGTTGCGCCACAAAAATTAAAATCGCCAAGGCATTTACAAAGCCATAAACTACCGATTGCGAAACAAAACGCATCAGTTTGGCAACTTTAAAATAGCCTGCTATAACCTGAATCAGCCCTGTGAGTACTGTCGCAGCCAGTAAATATTGCAGGCCGTGCTCTTTTACCAAGGTAATCATCAGCAATGCCATTGCCCCTGTTGCTGCAGAAATCATGGCAGTACGACCACCTAAGAAAGCAATCGTAACCGCAATACAAAATGAGGCATATAAACCGACTTGCGGGTCGACACCTGCAATTGCAGAAAAAGCAATTGATTCAGGAATCAGCGCCAAGCCAACCACTAATCCTGCCAATACATCGGTACGGATATTGGAAAACCATTCTTCTTTTTTCAGGCTAATCACAATCTAAATTTCATGAAACTTTAAAGGGCTGTATGTTAAAACATCTTTAGATAAAAAGCAGGTTAAACAGACTTGAAAAAGACTTTCATTTGCAGGATAGTCAAAGCGTAAGAACTTTTAAAACATTTATGCTTTTTTGCAATTTATAGGTTCAATCACTTGCAAGTTGATGCCAAGCGATTTACAACAGAGATAGTTATATAACAAGGATCAAATATGAAGCTTTATTATTCACCTGGTGCAAGCTCTTTGGCAGCCCATATTATTTTAAATGAAGTCAATGTCGATTTTGATATAGAACGTGTGGATTTAAAAACCCATAAAACAGAAAAGGGTGTCGATTATTACGAAATTAATCCAAAGGGTTATGTGCCTGCTTTAGAAATTAACCCGGGTTTAATTTTGACTGAAAATGTTGCACTTTTACCATTTTTGGCGCAGCAAGACCCTAAGCAAGACTTAATTCCGCCATCAGGTTTGGGGCGTGCGAAAGTTTTAGAATGGTTAGGATATCTCAACTCAGAATTACATGATGCCTACGCAGTATTTTTTGGTGCGCCTTTAGATGCAGAAGCCAAAGAAAAAGCCTATGCAGAAATTGATCGTTTATTAACGTATATTGATCAAGCCATTGCGGCATCAGATCATGAGTATTTGGTAGATGATAACTTTGGCCCTGCCGATGCGTATTTATTTGTGATCACGAATTGGTCAAACTATATCGAGCATGATTTAACCCCATATAGCCATGTGGTAGAAATTCGCAATAAAGTGGCTGCACGTCAGTCTGTACAAATTGCGATGCGTGATGAAGGGTTAATTCCTTAATTGGTTTTTAAGCACCAAAATCACATAATAAAAAAGACGTTGGGTACTCACGCAACGTCTTTTTTGTTTGGCTTAAACAAACTATTTAAAGAAATAACCTGTTTCAGGTGAGCTGGCATTGGCCATACGTTTACGTGGCATACGGCCTGCTAAATAAGCTTCACGACCTGCTTCAACCGCTTTACGCATAGCAGAAGCCATCAATACAGGGTTTTGTGCAGCTGCAATTGCAGTATTCATGAGTACGCCATCACAGCCTAATTCCATGGCAATCGCCGCATCACTGGCTGTACCTACACCTGCATCCACCAATACTGGTACTTTGGCATTTTCTTTAATAATAGAAATGGTGTGCGGGTTTAAAATACCTAATCCAGAACCGATCAGGCTACCCAATGGCATAATGGCCACACAACCCATACTTTCCAGTTCTTGTGCCACAATCGGGTCGTCTGATGTGTAGACCATGATCTCAAAACCATCGTCAATCAGCGTACGTGCAGCTTTTAAAGTTTCGGTGATATTTGGGTAGAGGGTTTTTTCATCGCCCAAAACTTCTAGTTTGACGAGGTTGTGACCATCTAGCAATTCACGCGCCAACATGCAGGTGCGCACGGCACTGTTGGCATCAAAACAGCCTGCTGTATTTGGCAAAATGGTGTATTTTTCTGGTGGAATTACGGAAAGTAAGTTTGGCTGATCTGGATGTTGCCCAATGTTTACACGACGAATGGCAACCGTGACAATTTCTGCGCCACTGGCTTGAATCGCCAAATCTGTTTCGGTTAAATCTTTATATTTGCCCGTACCCACCAATAAACGTGAATTAAAGGTACGTGAACCAATTTTAAAGGTATCTTGCATGGGTGCTCCGAGTTTAGCCGCCACCAACGGCATGAATAATTTCAATGCGGTCTTGATCGCAAATAGGGGTTTCGGCAAGTTTACTTTTGGCAATAATTTTTTCGTTTTGCTCCACAGCAAAACGTTTGCCTTCTAAATCTAATGCCTGAATCAGTTGTAACAGGGTCGTGTGAGAGGTCTGTTGTGTTTCGCCATTCAGATAAATTTGCATGACCGTGAATCCATCTTCAAAATTACAAAATACAATTGAGCTTTATTTAGCATATTTCATGGCTTGCCATGCTAAGGTCAGCCAGCCCGCAATCATGAGCACACCACCAATTGGGGTAATCATGCCCAAGCCGCGTACAATGTCCAATGCCATGATATAAAGTGAACCGCAGAAAAATAAAATACCCAGTTGGATTAGAATAAAACTGGCTTTAATGGGAAGTTGTGGAATCACTTTAGCTAAGATGCCTAATGCCAAAAGTCCAAGAGCATGATAGAAAAAATAATCTGTTGCAGTTTGCCACCAATCCAATTGAACCTCAGTTGCACGGGCTTTTAAACCATGTGCACCAAATGCACCAAGTAATACCGCAACCGCTAAATTCAAGGCAGAAATTGCAATCCACATACGCAAATTGACCTATTTAATTTTGCGCTTAACCTTAGCACATTTTTAAGCTTGGGAAAATCTGAGAATTGCCTGCCCGTATGTGGGTTGTACAAATCCAAGACAATAAAAAAGGGCAGTTTGCCCAATTTTATTTTTCGATGTGTTTGTATTCATCTTGAGAGTGTCAGTTTAGTTTGATGACATTGCCACTTTAATTTTTTCCATGGCATTTTTTTCGAGCTGACGAATACGTTCTGCTGAAACATTATATTCTGCTGCCAATTCATGTAGGGTCGATTTATCATCATCTAACCAGCGACGCTGCAAAATATTACGTGAACGATCATCCAACTGCTCCATAGCTTCATGCAGAGCAGAAGTGCTTTGTTCTTCGTAGTCTTCGTTTTCGACTAAACGTGCAGGGTCGTAACGGTTATCTTCCAAATACAATGCAGGTGCAACATAAGTTGAACCTTCATCGTCATCATCGCCCTGTGCTTCAAAAGCTGCGTCATAAGCCGTTAAACGACCTTCCATTTCCAAGACTTGTTCTGCAGTCACATTTAAGTCATTGGCAATAGATTGTGCTTCTTCAAGCGTCAGTTTTTTGCTAGATTTTTTGAGGCTACGCAAATTAAAGAACAATTTACGCTGCGCCTTGGTGGTGGCAATTTTAACAATACGCCAGTTACGAATCACATATTCGTGAATTTCAGCTTTAATCCAGTGCACGGCAAATGACACCAAACGCACGCCCATATTCGGGTCAAAGCGTTTCACGGCTTTCATTAAGCCCAAGTTGCCTTCCTGAATTAAATCGCCCTGCGGTAAACCATAGCCCGCATAACTTCGTGCAATATGCACCACAAAACGTAAATGCGACATGACCAACATTTTGGCCGCGTCTAAATCTTGATCGTAATAATAACGCTCGGCTAACTCTTTTTCTTGTTCAGCCGTTAAAATAGGAATTTGGTTAACAGTACTAATATAAGCCCCGAGGTTTACCCCTGGTGCAGATAATGACAGGGGCATCAACTGATTGCTGCTGTCACTCATGAGATCTCCTTATAGGATTAGGTAGGTAAAATAACCGATGTCTTTATCTTAATGCCAATATTCTACTTAAATAAGTAAAATTGGTGTAGATATGTAAATCTTTATAGCAATAAGCGGCGAATATTAAGTCATTAAAACAAATGAACAATCAAACAGATATGCTTATTACGATGCTTTTGGCTTGGCAACATCAATCACATAATGAAACTCTGTTGCCGAAATCTGACTTGCTTCACAGCTGTATTGATGTAACTGACAATAACGCGCCACATCTTGCTGGCTATGCGGATCAGATGACTTCAATAAAAACCGTGCAGAATCTGATTGTTTAAGGGCACGTTTTAGCATCAATAAAGGCATAGGACAAGGTTGTCCCATGGCATCAATCACTATGATAGGTTGTTCAGCATCACACAGCATTGAAGTAAAAATTCGCCTTAAAAAACAGAATGATCATACTAGCAAATTCGCTCACAAATCCCAAATAAATTTCATCTGAAGCATCGGGGCTATTCATTGCGCGGCTTACTGCGCATAAGGGCAAGAGAATTGGCTTATTTTGTGAGATATTTGCAATAAAATTTATAGATCAAAATTGTGCTAAGTCACTTAACAGAAATAAAAATTTTCTATTTGTTCAACTCGTTTCAAACTGAACAAGATAAATCAAAAAAAATCTATTAATTGTCATAAAGCCGTGTTAAGCTCGATGCGTATTTAGGATTTTAGATAGACAATCGTTGTTTGTCGCCCTATTACAAATGGATGTAACCGGGATTTTGTTAATAGTTATACAGAATGATTACAAGCTTAGAAATAAAAATATTTTTAAACTTTGTTTGCTCTGCTGTTTGCAACACCGGGTGGTCCTTCTTTTTAATCAATGAGGATTAACTTATGACAGCTCGTGAACAAGGCGTAGTTAAATGGTTCAACGACACTAAAGGCTTTGGCTTTATCCAACGCAATGGCGGCGACGATGTATTCGTTCACTTCCGTGCGATCCAAGGTGACGGCCACCGTTCACTTCGTGACGGCCAACGTGTTGAATTCAGCGTAGTAAAAGGCCAAAAAGGCTTCCAAGCTGAAGAAGTACAGCCATTAGACTAATCACTCGATTATTCTAAAAAAACGCTCCAATCCTGATTGGGGCGTTTTTTATTTGTATTTCTGTTTATAATAGGTCAGTTTTTTGTCTGTATAAGTTCGAGCACATATTTATGTCATCTGGTTTTGAAACCTTAAATTTACATCCGCAATTGAAACAGGCTATTGATGCTTTGGGTTTCAAGGAAATGACGCCAATTCAGCAAAAGGTTTTAAAATTTACTTTGGCTGGACATGATGCCATTGGTCGTGCGCAAACAGGTACAGGAAAAACTGCTGCCTTTTTAATTAGTGTGATCAACGATTTATTGAATAACCCAATTCAAGGACAGCGTTATCGTGGTGAACCACGTGCATTGGTTTTAGCGCCTACGCGTGAATTGGCTTTGCAAATCGAAAGTGATGCAAAAGACTTAACCAAATTTACCGACTTAAATGTGGTGACTTTGTTGGGTGGTGTAGATTTTGATAAGCAAAAGTCACAACTCAATAAAAACTTTGTCGATATTATTGTTGCGACACCAGGGCGCTTGATTGATTTTGTAGAACAAAAAGAAGTTTGGCTAGATCAGATTGAGTTTTTAGTGATTGATGAAGCAGACCGCTTGCTGGATATGGGCTTTATTCCATCGGTAAAACGTATTGTGCGTTATTCACCGCGTAAGGAACAGCGTCAGACGTTAATGTTCTCGGCAACTTTTAGTTATGATGTGTTGAACTTGGCTCAACAGTGGTTATTTGAACCTGTTACAGTCGAAATTGAACCTGAAAAGAAAACCAATGCCGATGTTGAGCAACGGGTATATATGGTTGCCAAAACCGATAAATACAAATTGCTTGAAGAAATTTTACGTGATGAGCCGATTGAAAAAGTCATGATTTTTGCCAATCGGCGTGATCAGGTGCGTAAGCTTTATGATCATTTAAAGCGTGATGGCTATAAAGTGGTGATGTTGTCAGGTGAAATTGCCCAAGACAAACGCTTAAAAATGCTGGATCAGTTTAAAAATGGCAAACATAACATCATGATTGCAACAGACGTTGCAGGGCGTGGTATTCATGTCGATGGTGTTTCGCATGTGGTGAATTTCACTTTGCCTGAACAGTCAGATGATTATGTGCACCGTATTGGTCGTACAGGTCGTGCAGGTACACGTGGTGTGAGTATTAGCTTCTTGTCGGAAGATGATGCGTTCTATTTACCAGAAATTGAAAAAGCCATTGGTCAAAAATTGCCATTAACACGTTTAGATGGTTATTGCTAATTACTCATTTAAGCTATTTTTTAGTTTAAATCCTGCTGTTCTTAGTTTAAAAGTCGCTCTCAGTGGAGCGACTTTTTTGTATTTGCTTCTTATGTCGTGCTGTAATAATTTACTTTGCCTGACATCTAAAGGTCAGCACAGTTTGATAATCATCATCACGGGCAATATCAGTATTACGTCCCGCAATTGTACCTAAAACAGTTGCTGCCGCCTGAATCATTTGTCCCGTTTGCTCATCGACTACACCTTTGAGTGCGCCGTTATAAGATGTTTTTTCATCAACCAAGACTGGAGTGGCACGCGTACCACAGGTTTTATTGGCAGCTGTAATTGCATTATTTTTGGCAATAATATTACTTTTACCTAAACCTGTGACTTCATATAGGTTGTTTTCTTTTTGAATGGCAAGAGAATTATTTGGCGTGGTGGCACATGCGGTTAAAAGTGCAAAAACGGCAAGGCTAGAAAAGGCGACTATTTTTTTCATATCTACCTCGGGGCTAAACGCTGTAGCGCGTATTGTTTGTTGATGATATTTCAATTCAAATGTGTAGAGATTGAAAATAACAATTTGATCTAGTTGAACATAATCTGGATGGTTTTAGATGTAGACACTGTATAGGCTGTGTTGATAATTCGTCATTCATTTATACACATCAAACCCAATCCATAATGTATTTTCATGCTCTCAAACTATAGATGAATGCGTCAAAGCATCATTTTTTAGATGTGCTGAGCAGGTTCATCTTAAAAGTGCAGACATATAGACCCTAATCAGAATCTTGCAAATAAGCATACGGAAATAGCGCAATTTTTTGAGTTTATGCTAATCTTAACCGAGCTTTTTGAAATAGTTATATAAGTCAATGACGGATACAGCGGTAGAAATCGTTCATCAAAATATTCATCAACGTCAGTCTACGGGGCAGTTAGTTGAACCTGCACCAAATACTGAGCAGCTAGAAATGGCTTTTCAGGCAGCTTTAACCGCACCAGATCATCATCGTTTAAAACCTACGCGCTTTGTGGTGATTACTGCCGAGCAACGTGCAGCATTTGGTGAGTTACTTTCTCAAGCCTTGGCAGACATGGGCGAAACCGATGCGGTTCAGTTGGAGCGAGTGAAACAGCATCCATTTCGTGCGCCACTTTTAGTGTTGGCGTTAACACAATTTCAGGATCATCCAAAAGTGCCATGTTTTGAGCAGACTTTAAGTACAGGTGCTGCGGTACAGAACTTTTTATTGTCTTTGCAGGCGCAGGGTTTTGCCAGTATGTGGCGCAGTGGTGCAGTCGTTGAGTCAAACTTGCTGAAACAAGCTTTAAACTTAAATGCAGATGATTTAATTTCAGGCATTATTTATGTGGGAACAGCAGCCAAAGCCATTCCTGCCCGCACTGAGTTGAATACACAAGCTTATGTTCGTTATTGGAACGCATAAGTCTTTATTTTTTAGGATATAACAATAATGTCAGAATTAAATTTTACCGATTTGGTTGAACCTGTTGCAGTAGATCGAAAAACTGCGTTACGTATTACAGTATTGGGTGGTGGCAGTTTTGGTACAGCAATGGCCAACACCGCTGTGCGTAACGGTTGCGACACGATGATTTGGATTCGTGATGAAGCGACTGCCAAAGAAATTAATGAAACGCATATTAATCGACGTTATTTGCCAGATTTTCAGTTGGAGCAGGGTTTAAGAGCCGTTTCAGATTTGGAAACTGCAGTTCGTGACCGTGACATTATTTTAGTGGCTATTCCAAGTCACTCTTTCCGTGATGTGTTGCGCCAAATTAAACCTTTTATTAGCGCACAAGCAGTGGTGTCTTTAACCAAGGGTATTGAAGCCAAAACCTTTAGTTTTATGAGCGATATTATCCGTGAAGAATTGCCAGAAGTGCCGTATGGTGTATTGTCTGGCCCGAACCTTGCCAAAGAAATTGTGGCGGGGCAGCCTGCAGGTACGGTTATTGCCAGTCATTCTGAATTGGTGCGTTATGCGGTGCAGCAAGCTTTACACAGTGCGTTATTCCGTGTTTTTGCCAGCGATGATGTGAATGGTGTGGAATTAGGCGGTGCGCTGAAAAATATTTATGCTGTGGCGATGGGCATGGCAGCCGCTTATAACGTGGGTGAAAATACCAAGAGTATGATTTTAACCCGTGCATTGGCAGAAATGAGTCGTTTTGCGGTTAAGCTTGGTGCAAATCCATTGACCTTTTTGGGTTTGTCGGGTGTCGGTGACTTATTTGCAACGTGTAGCAGTCCATTGAGTCGTAACTATCAAGTGGGTTATGCATTGGGCAAAGGCAAAACTTTGGAACAAGCCACAGAAGAATTGGGGCAAACAGCCGAAGGGATTAATACCATTGTACAAGTGCGGGCGCGCTCGAATGAATTAGATGTGTATATGCCAATTACTTGTGCGCTTTATGAAGTGATTTTTGAAGGTGCGCCACCCATGAACATTGCGCTGTCTTTAATGAAAAATGGACATCGCAGTGATGTGGAATTTGTCTTGCCGCATCATCAAGTTTAGTTTTACATCCATAAAACTGCGCCACAGTAGGTAAAAACTTGCGTGGAATATGACAGTTTGGTGAACTGAATTGTCATATTCTCAGGTTATACTGAGCGCATAATTTGAGTTAAATTGACACAACTTAATGTGTATCATCCTATAAGGAAATTCTATGCAACTGACTCTTGTTCGTCATGGTGAAGCCGCTCCTGCGATTATGGGCAATGATCATCAGCGTCCATTGACTGAGCGTGGTCATATACAAGCACAAGAAACGGCAGACTATTTAAAAAATATCATTCAGCCCGATGTGTTTGTGGTTAGTCCTTTATTGCGTGCACAAGAAACCTTGGCACATTTGCAGCAATATTTTAAAGATGTGCCTGTGGTGGTCTGCAATACCATTAAACCTGAAGATGATGCAAAAGTTGCGGTGGAATGGTTGTCACAATTGCCGTATGAGTCAATTGCGGTGGTGTGTCACATGAATGTGGTGGCACACATGGCAGAAATTTTGACTTCAGAATCTTTCCATCCCTATCATTTGGCAGAAGCACGTATTTATGAGCAGGCAGTAATTGCTGCGGGACTTTCAACCCAAATCAAAAGTTTTATTCCAAACGCATAAAATAAATGTATAAAGTTAAATACAATTCAACGGTAGAACGATAATAATGCTGTATTTATGGATGCCAGAAGCCAATGGGGTTTGGCAATGGTCAAATGGGGAACACTGGACACAGGCAGATAATCTTGATGCCTTGATTCAGGCATTGCAATCTTTTCAAGGGAAAGATGCTGTGGTGTTTTTTCCAAGCCGTGATGTACAAATCATGCAACAAACTTTGCCTAAAGCCCAATATAAACAATTGGGTGCAGATGGCGTGAAGTATTTATTAGAAGAATATACCGTATTGCCAATTGATGCGATGCAGGTGGTTCATCATTTTCAGCCACCTGAGCAAATAACCGTGCTGGGAGTTGCCAAGCATAGTATTGAAACCTATTTGCATGTATTAAGTTTGTTGCCAGTTAAAATCAGTGCATTGTTACCTGATTTTTTAATTTTGCCGCAACCTGAACCAGGGCAAACGGTGATTGGAAATATTTGCGGACGCTTGTTGGTACGTGAAAGTGAATTTTTAGGTTATTCAGTTGATGATCTGGCACTTTATCTAGATTATCAAACTGCAGAACGAAACTATAAAATCACCAACTTTAGTGCAGAACAAATGCAAAGTATTGAAGCATTTGCAACACAAGAACAATTAGAAAGCTTTCATTATGTAGTACCTGCATTAGTGAAAGCCAAACAGCATCCATTCAATATGCTGCCAAAATCCAAGCAAGACACGGGTGTTTCAGGTTATTGGAAAGCCTGTGCAGCAGTATTTCTTGGGATTTTAATTGTACAGTTTAGCTATGATGCACTGCGTTGGAGCAAACTTAAAAAAGTAGCAGATCAAACAGCGGTTCAAGCCATAGAACAATATCAATATTGGTTTGGTGCAAATAGTCGTATTACCGAACAAAATATTCAAAGCCAGTTTGAAAGTCAGGTACGCATGAGTAAAAATGCAGATACTCAAGCGCTGCAATTGCTCAGTCGTGTTGGCCCTGTGTTGATGCAAAATCAAATTGTGGCCAATCGTGTGAGTTTTGATGCCAATATGTTGAACATGGAATTGAATACCAACTCGGCAGCGACCTTACAAGCGCTCACTCAGCAATTGAATCAGCAGGGTTTTAAGGTCGAGCTGGGTAATATTCAGCCGAGCGCGTCAGGTGCAGTAGGATTGGTGAAAATACAATAATGAAAGCCATTGAAAAAATGTCGACTTGGTTCGATCAACGTATTGAACTGGTGCAAGATTATTTAGATCGTTTAAATACACGTGAGCGTGTTTTGGTGGTGTTTACCACAATCTTTGTGATCGTTGCTGCGGTGGGTTCTGCATTGTGGTATATGCATGCCGCAGCCGAAAAACAGCAAAAACGGGTGAATGATCTTAAAGATTTGGTGGTGGTGATGCAAACTCATGCAGTCACCATGAAACCAGCTAATGATGCTCAACTCAGTGCAGCCGATAAAATTCAGCGTGTGGCTCAGCAACAGGGTTTATCGGTTGCTTCGCAGCAAAGTGGTGACAAGATGCAACTTGTAGCGAGTCATGCCAATTATGCTGTGTTGGCAAATTTTTTAACCCAATTGGCGCAAATGGGTTTAAGTATCGAAAAAATGGAATTAATTTCTGAAGCAGGGCAGATTAAATTAACAGCGACAGTCCAGTAAAGGTTAAAAATAAAGTCCGAAACTCGGAAAATAAACCCATGTCAAGCATAGCGTTTTGACTGGGCTAAGCCTATAATATGGCGACTTAGAAAGCAGTAGACTTTTGCAGATATGTTGTATTCTCTAGCCCGCCCGTTGTTATTTTCTTTAGCACCAGAGCGTGCACATGAGCTGACACTATCACTATTGAAATCGAGCCATAAAATGGGCTTGATGCGTCAAAAGACTGTAGCGAAACCTGTGACTTGTATGGGAATTGAATTCCCTAATCCAGTAGGTTTGGCAGCAGGTCTAGACAAAAATGGTGCATATATTGATGCCTTGGCTGGTTTAGGCTTTGGGTTTATTGAAATTGGCACCATTACGCCACGTCCTCAAGCGGGCAATCCGCATCCACGTTTATTCCGTATTCCACAGGCCAAAGCCATTATTAACCGTATGGGTTTTAATAATGATGGGGTCGATCAGCTGATTGAAAACGTCAAAGCGGCAAAATTTAAAGGTATTTTAGGGATTAATATTGGTAAAAATGCCGATACGCCAGTTGAAAATGCAGTAGATGATTATCTGATTTGTTTAGAAAAAGTCTATAACTATGCCTCTTATATCACCGTAAACATTTCATCACCCAATACCAAAAACTTGCGCAGTTTGCAAAGTGGTGATGCGCTGACTGAGTTATTGCAAACCCTCAAACAGCGTCAGTTGGAGTTAGCCGAAGAACATCAACATTATGTGCCGTTGGTATTAAAAGTTGCTCCAGATCTAGACCCTGAAGATATTCAGTTTATTGCCAAACAATTATTGCAATTCAAAATTGATGGTCTGATTGTGACCAATACCACTTTGTCGCGCGAAGGTGTAGAAAACTTGCCGCATGGCGATGAAGCAGGTGGTTTGTCGGGTGCGCCTGTGTTTGAAAAAAGTACTGCATGTTTGGCAGCATTTTCAGCAGCACTGAAAGGTGAAATTCCTTTAATTGGTGTAGGTGGCATTTTGTCGGGCGAACAAGCGGTTGCCAAAAAAAATGCAGGTGCAAGCTTGGTTCAGGTGTATAGTGGTTTAATCTATGCAGGTCCTGAGCTGGTTCAAGATTGTGTGAACGCCTTATAACTTATGAATACCATTGATATCGTTATTCTGATTCTCTTGCTTATTGGAGGGTTGAACGGTTTGCGACAAGGATTTATTAAAGCCTTTGCGAACTTGGTAGGATGGATTTTTGCCCTAATTGTTGCGGCAAAATATGCAGTTGTCCTAACACCTTCGATGACAGCACTCAGTAGCGATCCTGTGGTACAAAAAATTGCAGCCTTTGCATTTATTGTCTTGGTGATTGTGGTACTGACCTGGATTGTAACCGCTGTTTTAAATGGTGTTTTAAAGAGCTTGAAACTTGGTCCATTAAATCGTTTGGCAGGCGGTGCATTTGGTACCTTGAAAGGCTTACTCATTGTTCTTATTACCATTCAAGGCATTGGTCCTTGGGTCGAAAGCTCGCCTTATTGGAAACAGTCTAAATTTGTGCAAACTTTATTGCCGTATGCACCGTGGGCAACAGAACTCTCCAAAGACGCTGCCAATGAGGCTTTACAGCACATCAAGTCGAAAGATGCCGCGCCATCTTCCGACATCGCATCTGACGCAAAAGAAAACCGCTCTGGCGCAGATGGCTCAACGAATAATCCTTTTTATTAATCCCTAGCTGGTCTGCGAGGTTGCTATGTGTGGAGTTGTTGGTATAGCTGGTAAATCACCTGTTAACCAAATGTTGTTTGATGCATTAACGATGTTACAACATCGTGGACAGGATGCAGCTGGGATCGTAACTTGCCACAATGGACGTTTGTTCTTGCGTAAAGATAACGGTATGGTGCGTGATGTATTCCATACGCGTCACATGCGTGCGTTGCAAGGTAATTATGGTATTGGGCACGTGCGTTATCCAACTGCAGGTTCATCTAGCAGTGCCGAAGCGCAGCCATTTTATGTGAACTCGCCGTACGGGATTACTTTGGCACACAATGGTAATTTGACCAATGCCGAAGAAATTCACGAAGATCTGTTTAAAACAGATTTACGTCACATGAACACCGATTCTGACTCAGAAGTGTTATTGAACGTATTTGCACATGAATTGCAAAAACGTGGCAAATTAAACCCAACTTCAGAAGATATTTTTCATGTGATCAGCCGTGTGCATGAGCGTTGTAAGGGTGCTTATGGCGTTGTTGCTATGATTACAGGTCAAGGCTTGGTTGGCTTCCGTGATCCAAATGGTATCCGTCCATTGATTTACGGTTCACGTGAAACTGAACAGGGCATGGAATATATTATTGCATCAGAATCTGTGGCAATTACTGCACTTGGCTTTAAAGTTGAACGTGATATTGCGCCGGGTGAAGCGATCTTTATTAATGACGCAGGTGAATTATTTACCCAGCAATGTGCCGCTAAACCTGAATATCGCCCATGTATTTTTGAGTATGTATATTTTGCTCGTCCAGATGCGACCATTGATGGTATTTCAGTGTATAAAGCGCGTTTGAAAATGGGTGAAAAACTGGCGCATAAAATTACCCAAGAGTGGGGCGAGCAACACGATATTGATGTCGTTATTCCAATTCCAGATACATCACGTACATCAGCTTTAGAATTGGCAAATACTTTAGGGGTTAAATTCCGTGAAGGTTTTATGAAAAACCGCTATATCGGACGTACCTTTATTATGCCAGGTCAGCAATTGCGTAAAAAATCAGTGCGCCAAAAACTGAACCCTGTAGAGCTTGAGTTTAAAGGCAAAAATGTACTGTTGGTGGATGACTCGATTGTCCGTGGTACGACCTGTAACGAAATTATTCAAATGGCACGTGATGCTGGGGCGAAAAAAGTATTCTTTGCTTCTGCAGCGCCAATGGTGAAATATCCAAACGTGTATGGTATTGATATGCCAGCCAAAGATGAATTAATCGCGTCTAACCGTAATGTCGAAGAAATTCGTGAAATTATTGGTGCAGACCGTTTAATTTTCCAAGATTTAGAAGATTTAAAACAAGCCGTTCGTACCCATAAAGTACCGCATTTAACTGAATTCGATTGTTCAGTATTTGATGGCGTGTATGTAGCTGGCGGAATTGACGAAGCTTATCTGAATGATCTTGAGCAAAAGCGCAACGACTTGGCTAAAAAAGGCAAAGATGGTTATATTGATGTCAATATTGATGCCGCGTCAGTAGACTTAACTGGTGTAAAAGAGAGTTAATTTTTTTTCTGATCAGCTCAGTGAGAAAAGCGGGAAATTCCCGCTTTTTTCATTTATGATGGTGGCTCAAATACAATGTAATTCAGGATGTTTACATTGAGGTCTGTGAGTAGTTACTTGATTAAAAACAAAAATATGATTTGGTCTGCAATTTTATGTTTGGTTGCAGTCGCTTTGACCCTGTTTATCTTAAACACAGTTTTGGGTCTGTTGGTCTATTATGTCGATTCAAGCCAATCCATCTATTGGCACAGTCTAAGCCCATACTGGATTACGGTCTTGGTGCTGATTATGACAGTATCCGTCATTTTGGAATTTTACGTTTTTCGCTCAGGTGGTCATTCTTTGGCAAAACAATTGGGTGCGCGTCGTTTAACCCAGTTCGAAAGTACCCCAGAAGAAAGTACCGCACTTAAACTGACCGAACAATTGGCCGATACCTTTCAAATCCCAGCGCCTACTGTATATGTATTGCCCGATGAAATTGGGGTGAATGCCTTAACCGCAGGCTTTAGTCATAAAGACATTGTGATTATTTTGACTTGGGGCGCTTTGCAAAACTTGGATGAGCAAGAGCTTTATGGATTGCTCAGCCATGAGTTTAACCATATTTTAAGTGGTGAAACCATTGATAATACTAAACTTAAAATCCTCTACAGTAGTCTAACCACGTTTAGTAAGTGGGGCAGTAGCATCGCCAAACTTGGTTTTGGACAACATCGTGATGCGCCGCCACATAAGTTAGCGACTTTTTTTGTGGCTGTAGGTGGTGGTATTTGGTTGTTTGGCAGTTTAGGAGTGTTGATTACCCGCTTAATTAAATATATTAGTCTAAGCGGACGTACCTTTAAAAATGATTTAAAAACCAAACGTTTGATTCAAAATAATGCCAATATTCAAACTTTGCTGCGGATTTATGTGCATCATGCGGGATCGCAAATTCATAGTGAATATTCAGAATCGATTTCCCACATGTGCTTTGCTAACTCGCTCAGTCCGCAAAGCTGGATGAATATTCATCCAAGTATTGAAGCCCGTATTTTTGAGCTTGATCCAACCTTGGTGCAAGACTTACAACTCGAAAATTTGAAGCGTTTACGCAATCAGCCTTTGTTTAGCCTATTTCGCTCGTTAGAAGAAATGAATGCTGAATATTATGCGCCGTGGAGCTCGCCGCAACCTTTGCCTTTGCTGCGCTTGTCGCCGATTAGCTTTGCAATTAATGATGCAATTAAGCCACTCAAGCCTGAAATTCGCAATAACATGCCGCGTCCAGAGCTAATTCAGCGTGCCTTACAAACGGCAACGGGTTCGCGTGAGGTGATTGTCGCTATTTTGATGATTCGCCAATATCGTGAATTTATTCCTGCTGAAGCAGAAGTGAGTCGTGCAATTGTAGATGCTTTATTACATTTGGATGGGCGAGTACATATCTCGATTTTCCATGAAGCATGTAAAAATATTGGTGGTATGCCGCTGAGTATCGCACGGCAGTTTTTAACCAAATTGGCAAAAATCATTCAGGAAGATGGTGAAATTGGTTTGTTAGATGCTTTGCTGCTTGAACGAATCAAGTTTGAATTAAACTTACTGCCTTTACATACACCTGCAGCGTTACACGAAGTTAAACCGCAAATTGTACGTTTAATCGATGCTTTATTGCATGTGCAGCAAATTAATAGTGTTAATCAGTTAGATGTACGTGAACGTATTTTAGAACGTGTTTTAACTGCAGATGAATTGATTGATTATGAAGAAATTTCAGATGAACCGATTGATTTATCAGAAATTTTAAATGATATGGCAGGTTTGCTGCTGCGTGATCGACTGATGGTGTTAGGCATTGCTGAAATTTGTTTGTGGAATGACCGTATTATCACCCAAGATGAATTGGATGTTTTGGAGTTGCTCTATTGGCGTTTAGGTTTTAAAACCGAAGAAATTGTCGAGCAAATGCAAAAACAAAACAGTTTGATGATTGTGTGACACTGATTGACTAGGTGTGTTTAAAGCAGATTTTGAAAAAATACGAATAGGTCAGATTGGGTGAAAGAAAGCACAGCATTGTGCAGCCTTTCTAGGTAGAATAGGTGCTATCTTGCATGTTGTTCTGTGATAAATACGTGCAGCGAAAAATTAGATAGGTGATGATAAACATGATGGGGCATCAGCGTGACATTTTAGCCAGTTTGGGAATCGATATTTGGGTTTCCAGAATGGCTGTGTCTCAAACTTTGCCACAATCATCGGTTTGGCGCGACCAAGCTGCACCTGAAATACACAGCGAAATTATTGTTCCTGCTGCAGTACCTCAACAATTAAAACAACAACAGCCGATTATTCACGAAAAGCCTAAGCAAGAACCATCTCCGCAACATACGACAGTTGAAGCGGCCGCGCCAGAAGTTGTTCCTGAAGCGCGTGTCATGCTGCAAATTGAAGCATTTAGTATTGAAGCTTTGCAGTTGCCACATTGTGTCATTTTGGTAGAAAGCACTACCTTGAGTCAGGAACAGCAACAATTGTGGCGTAATATTCAACATGCGCTACAGGCCGAATATCACGTATTGCAATGGCCTTTTGCTTTAGAAGTATTACAAGACGGCATCGGGGTAGAAAATTATGTGCAAGGTTTTGTTGATGTCTTGAGCACAGATAAAAACATGCTGATTTTAGGTCAATTACCACATTTTAAATCTGAACAATGTTTGCATTTAGCCAGCTTGCAAGAGATGTTAGATCAACCGCTGTTGAAAAAAAGTCTGTGGGATGCGATACAAATCACATCGTTACAGCCTAAAGCCTAAGTCAATTCAGATATTTAAAACTCTACATATACAAGCTATTGTAGACACGAAACAGGGATAATCATGCGTAAAAAAGTGGTAGTGTTTAGTCAAATTGATGCAGAAATTTTAAGTAAGCTAGAGCAAGATTATCAGGTGGTGCAGGTCAGCCCGAAGTTGGGTGACGTGAATCAACAGTTGCTTGAGCATGTGCAAGATGCGGATGGCATGATTGGTGCAGGGCGCTTGCTTAATCAAAGCAACTTGCATACTGCGACTAAACTCAAAGTGATTTCGAGTGTAAGTGTCGGTTACGACAACTATGATGTAGATTATTTAACCCAACAAAAGATTAGTCTTTGCCATACACCGCATGTCTTGACTGAAACCACAGCAGATTTAGCCTTTACTTTATTGATGAGTGCAGCACGACAAGTGCCATATTTAGATCGGTGGACTAAACAAGGGCAATGGAAACGTACCGTGGGTGCAGCACAGTTTGGACAGGATATTTATGGTAAAACCATTGGTATTGTAGGTTTGGGGCATATTGGTGCGGCTATCGCACGTCGAGCATTTCATGGTTTTAATATGAATGTGGTGTACCACAATCGTCGTGAAAAAATGGAAGTGGCGAAGGCATTTAATGCAGAATATTTAAGTCTGGATGAATTGCTGCAACAGTCTGATTTTGTGGTACTGGCAGTCGATTTAAATGCAGACTCTAAAGCCTTAATTGGTCAGCGTGAACTTGATTTAATGCCGTCTCATGCAATTTTGGTCAATATTTCGCGTGGTTCGGTCATTGATGAGCAGGCACTTATTCAGACCTTACAAGCAGGCAAAATTTTTGCCGCAGCTTTGGATGTCTATGACAAAGAACCACTGCAAGAATCACCATTATTTGAGTTAGATAATGTCGTGACTTTGCCGCACATTGGTTCAGCAACTGCAGCAACTCGTCGACAAATGGCAAACTTAGCCTATAAAAATTTAGTTGATGCGCTGGAAGGACGTCGCCCGCAATATGTTGTTAATCCTGCTTGTTATACGTCTTAAAGTTAAAGATGATTTGGTAAAAATTGATAACACATCATTGCAAATGCGTTCATTTTTCAATGTTATAGTGAATCATTATGCAAAATATGTATTTGAGATCATCCATTGAAACATCTATTACTGATCTGCGGTTTGAGTTTTGCCAGTATTGCGACAACCCAAAGTGCCAATCTAACCACCACACCACAATTTAATGTGCCTGAAATAGGCAGTGGTGTGGGATTAATTGATCAGCAAAAAGAACGCAGTATTGGTGAAAAAGTCTATCGGGAAGTGCAGCGTAAAATGCCTGTCACGCAAAACCCGTGGCTGGAAGATCAATTAATCAATACGTTTTCGCATCTACTCAGCCAAACTCAATTGGGGCAACCCATTGGGCTACTCATTATCAATGATCCACAAATTAATGCTTTTGCTGTGCCGGGTGGTTTATTTGCGTTAAACACAGGTCTTATTAATTCTGCCCGTAATATGGATGAAGTTGCGGGCGTGATGGCGCATGAAATTGCGCATGTGTCGCAACGTCATTACAGTCGCTCTCAAGAGGCATTTAAAGGACAGGGTTTGTTGGCACTCGCTGGGGTTGTGGTTGGGGCATTGGTTGCCTCACAAGCCGATGGTGATGCAGGCGCAGCGGTGATGATGGGTTCTCAAGCCGCTTTAATGGATCAGCAATTGACTTATAGCCGTAATCAGGAACGTGAAGCAGACCGTATTGGCATGCAATATATGTATAGCGCAGGCTATAACCCACAAAGCATGGCAGATTTTTTTGAGGTGATGCACCGTACTACGAGTCGAGTGAGCTTCTTACCTGACTTTTGGTTTACCCATCCCTTAACCACAGAGCGGATGAGTGAGGCGCGTTTACGTGCCAATCAATTGCCACCAGTGCCAACCTCGCTGCGTGATGAAGACTTTGAGATTTTAAAGTTATATAGTTTGGTGGTTTCGCAGCAGGCGACAGAACAGCAGCTTAAAGCATTTGCAACCCGTAACCATTTTGCGGCGAATTTGGCTTTGGCTTATTTTTATAGCCAGCAAGGCGATTTTGTTTTGGCGCAACAAAGTATAGATCAGGCCAAAAGTCACAATCGTTTACATAATTTATTGACACTTATTCAAACTGACATTTATTTAGGGCAAAATAAAATTGATTTAGCGCTCAAAACAATTGGTTCACCTGCGCGAATTATGCCTGAAAATCGTGCGCTGAATTATAAATGGGCCGAGGTTTTGATTCGTCAAAATCAAACTACGCAAGCAGAAAGTATTTTGAAGGATTTCTTGCAAAAAAATCCACGTGATTTATCGGCATGGAATTTAATGCAGCAAGCGGCAAATGTAGACCGAAGCTCTGCATTACGCACGGTAAATGTGTTACGGTATCGTGCAGAAGTACAGTATTGGTCAGGTTGGGAAGAAGAGGCAATTAAATCATTACTGCACGCGCAGCGTTTAGCCAAAGACAATCAGGCGATGTCGGCAAATATAAAAAACCGTGTGACTGAAATGCAAAGAGAACGACAGTTAAAAATATAAGTCGGGCGTACATACGGTGGCATAACAATAAAGAAAAGGAGTTTAAGAATGATTGAGGGACAATGTTTATGTGGTGCGGTGTATTACCGTTACCATGCCGAAATTGAAAAAACAATATTATGTTTTTGCCAGCATTGCCGTCGTGCGCAAGGCGGTATTATGGGATGGAATAGTCCAGTGGCACGCGAACATTTTGAAGTGGTGCGTGGCTTAAAATATCTAAAAGAATATTTTCATAGTCCCAATAAAGCACGGGTATTTTGTCAGGAGTGTGGCAGCCCGATTTATTCTTATCGGCTAGATTTACCCGATATTATTCGCTTACGCTTAGGGACAGTGACTCAAGGCAAAGTTCCCGAACCATGTGAGCAAGCATTTGCGCAATACAAACCCAACTTTTTGGCAATTGAGTCGTGTGAATAGTTATTCACCGAATATACAATGCTAAAATAGAACTTGAGTTGAAACGACCCTGACTTGAAAATGAAAAAATATATTTATTTATGCCTTACTTTGGGGATGACCTTGCAAAATGTCTATGCTGCGAGTGCAGAGCAGTATGTGTTGGCTGTTGAAGAAATTAATGCGCAATATAAACAAGATACCCGACAGTTTTTACGAGGCTTAAACCCACAACAGCAGGGTTTTAATCCGCAGCAACAGCAGCAGTTTTGCGGCATTGTTAGTCGTTATGTTGATCGTTTATATCAGGCAGCAGATGAAAACCGTGCCTATTTGGATCGTCGTTATCAGAATATTAATAAACAGGACGTGATTCAGCAGGTCAGCACATCTAAAGAAATGCAATTACTGAAAAAATATCAAGTGAACTGCGATTTAAAGTAAAAAGTTAAAGCAGAAGTGTCTAAGGGTGAATAGATAATCTATCTCATCCTAGGTTTAGCATTTTACTTAATAGCATTAGATAGAAAGATTAAAGCGGGCTTAATCTGACATTTAAATCAGTGTTCGGAGAAGCACAAATTTGGGGTGAGCTAATTAGCTTAATTTGGCTTTAATTTTGGCAGATACTTGAGCAGGATCGGCGCGCCCGGCTATGAGCGGACGCAGAGAGTTCATCACCTTACCCATATCTTTCATGCTAGTAGCTTGTTGCGCTTCAATGGTTTGCGCAATCATGGAATCAAGTTCTTCCTCAGTCATAGCTTCTGGTAGAAACTGAGATAACACCTCAATTTCGGCTTGTTCCTTACTAGCTAAATCTTCTCGGCCAGCGCCTTCAAAGGCTTTAACCGATTCTTTACCTTGTTTAATTTGCTTTTCAATGACCGCAAGAACCTGAGCATCGTCAAGCTCTTTGCGCTCATCGACTTCGATTTGCTTAATTGCCGCCTGTAGACTACGAATTACCGTTAACTTATGCATTTCTTTGGCGCGCATTGTCGCTTTCAAAACGTCAGTAATTTGGTTTTTCAAAGTCGTCATCATTTAATCCAGACAGGCAATCACAAATTAATTAGTAAAGGCGAGTAGTACGTACTGATTCACGCGCCAATTTCTTTTGGTAGCGTTTAACAGCAGCAGCTTTTTTGCGCTTACGTTCTTGAGTTGGTTTTTCGTAGAATTCACGCTTACGTACGTCAGCTAAAACACCTGCTTTTTCGCAAGAACGTTTGAAACGACGGATAGCTACGTCTACTGGTTCGCCTTCTTTCAATTTAACTTGTGGCATGAAGAATCCTCATTAAGTTATGGATAAGATCTGGGCGAAATTGCCCACGATCACAAGTGAAGGTCAGTATTTTACTCATTTACATCTCATATCACAAGTCTATAATAGGTTTCGCAATAGAATTGATACAGGTTATAGGCAATTTAATGATCGTTTTAGGCTTAGAAACATCTTGTGATGAAACAGGACTTGCACTGTATGACAGCGAGTTAGGTTTGCGCGGGCAAGTACTGTATAGCCAAATTAAATTGCATGCAGAGTATGGTGGTGTGGTACCCGAACTGGCTTCACGTGACCATGTGCGCAAACTTATTCCTTTAATCAATCAATTGCTTGAGCAGAGCCAAGTCAAAAAATCTGAAATTGATGCAGTGGCTTATACCCGTGGGCCGGGGCTAATGGGCGCACTCATGACAGGCGCATTATTTGGACGAACTTTAGCTTTTGCCTTAAATAAACCTGCAATTGGGGTGCATCACATGGAAGGGCACATGCTTGCACCATTATTGTCTGCGACACCGCCAGAATTTCCGTTTGTCGCTTTATTGGTTTCGGGTGGACATACACAGCTCATGGCAGCTTATGGCATTGGCCAATATGAATTGTTAGGCGAGTCGATTGATGATGCTGCAGGCGAGGCTTTTGACAAAGTTGCCAAAATGATGGGTTTACCGTATCCGGGTGGGCCAAATATCGCCAAACTAGCTGAACAAGGCGATGCCAAAGCTTTTGAATTTCCACGTCCAATGTTGCACCAAGGCTTAGAATTTTCATTTAGCGGTTTAAAAACTGCGGTTTCAGTACAAATGAAAAAGTTAGGTGATGAAAACCGTGATGCCGATATTGCGGCAAGTTTCCAAGAAGCGATTGTTGATACTTTGGTGAAAAAATCGGTAAAAGCTTTAAAACAAACAGGTTTAAAACGCTTGGTGATCGCGGGTGGGGTGAGTGCAAATACTCGGTTACGTGAGCGTTTAGAAGCAGATTTAGCTAAAATTCGTGCAACGGTTTATTATGCAGAACCTGCATTGTGCACCGACAATGGTGCAATGATTGCTTTTGCGGGCTATCAGCGTTTAAAAGCAGGGCAGCAAGATGGTTTATCGGTTACGACTACACCACGTTGGCCAATGACGGAGCTTACCAATCCAACTGCGGGTTAAGTTGTTCGTAGCATAAAATCAATCAGAGGCAATAATCTGCCTCTGACTTTTATGCTAAGTTTTTACATTAATATTAGAAACGAATACTTAAGACTTAGCGAACTGCGTCCATTAAACCTTTGGTAAGATCTTTCATCATGCCTTGCATCACAGCATTCCCTGCATTTGTACAGTTTTCTAATTTTTTACCTTCTAGTGATTTACCTTGATTGGCCATTTCTTCGCACTTCTGCAAAACTTTTTTAGCTTCATCTAAGTTCTCGGCATAATACTCTTGCGTTTTCACTTGTGTACATGCTGTAAGCGTTGTAATTAAACTTACTGTAATTAACAAATTTTTAAATTTAAACATTATTTTTTAACCGTTGTTTGTTTTAAAGAGATTGCATCTTAAGCGAATAATGGGTTCATAAAATAATACAATGGACTAAAGTTGATCTTATTAAGTAAAATTAAATAATTGCAATATAAATATTTTTAATTTTTTTGAAGTTTTATAGTCATATTCTATCCCAAACTTTATTTCACGTATTGGTTTCAAATAGAACTTCTTTATTTTTTTTGTGCACTCATCCTACAATTTATAGAAATCCATAAAGTAGCTGACAGCAGTATTTAAATCTGTGAATCCTGTCCAATTGTTGTGTTTTCAACTTTAAACTATGATTTTTGGTAGATATTTAATATAAAACCAATTGAGATAAACATGCGATTTAAAAATACATTTTGCATTATTTGTGTGATGGGGATGATGGTATTGACCGCTTGCGAAGGGGCTGAGTCAATACAGCAAAATATAAATAGTACAGAAAATCAGCCGAGTTCAGTGACAGCCCAACAGGTCGAAGTACCGACTCGTTTGACTACTGTAGCAACTCATCCTTCGGCTATCACACCTGAAGCGACAGTACCGCAAGAAGTATATGTAGGAGAGCTGACTGTGGCAGAAATGCAGGCGCATGGCGAAGAATTTTATAAAGACACATTGGCACGGATTGCTGCAGAACAAGGTCAGTAGTCGCTCAGTCATTTAGCGCGTTTAAATAGAGTGGGTTGCTGACTATCTTCTATATGCAAACAACCCATTAAAATATTTAAAGTGCTTTAAGTTGCTGCGAGCCAATCCAGTGTTTAGAAAATTGATAGGCAGCACGCCCTGAACGCTGTCCACGTGCCTGACACCATCTTAATGCTTCTGCACGTACTTCGGCAGTCATTGGCATTTCGGCTTTGTGTAAATAATGCTCCACAATTTCTAAATATAGATTTTGATCCATTGGATAAAACGACAGCCATAGACCAAAGCGATCAGACAGTGAAATTTTCTCTTCAATTGCTTCTTGAGGATGCAACTCAGTATATTGCGGTACATCTACACGAGTGACAGGTGTATTTTCATGCATAAATTCAGGTAATAGATGACGTCTGTTACTGGTTGCATAAATAATAAAATTACTGGAACCTGATTGTAATGAACCATCTAAAACACTTTTTAAACTACGATAATTTTCATCTTCTGCGTTAAAAGCTAAATCATCACAGTAGACAATAAATTTTTCAGGACGATGCTGAATGATTTTTTGAATTTCTGGCAATTCAGACAAATCATCGCGTTCAATTTCAATTAAACGTAATCCTTGATTGGCATACTCGGTCAATAGGGCACGTACAATAGATGATTTTCCCGTACCGCGTGAGCCTGTAAGTAACACATCATTGGCAGGTAAGCCATTTAAAAACTGCAAGGTGTTTTGAATGACTTTTTCTTTTTGCTTTTCGATGCCTTTTAAATCATCTAAATCAATTTTTCTTGGTTGTTGAATCGCTATCAATTGTCGATCTTGCCATTTGAATGCGATGGCGGAAAAGTCGGTTTCTTGTTTTAAAGCAGGTAAACTTTGCTGTAGTTGTTGGAGTACATGAGAAAGTGATAATAAGATGTTGTCGGGTAAATCTAGGTTTGCCATGATAATTCAGCTTAAAAAATGCAGATCAGATTGCTACACTTTAAGACTAGCGCAATTGACCTAGATTTGACAATCAAAGTGTGAATCGAGTCATTGACGCGTATTACAATTTTTTAGATATTGTTGTGTATAGTAGGCATAGGCAAGCGTAGTGCTGCGAATAAACCAACGGATTGAGGAATGCTATGTTATTTAAAGATTTCACCGAAGATGTTAATCCGCATCAAGCCTATCGCATAAAAAAACTCAAGCGCCAAATTCAAAATGCCGAATCGTATGAAGAATGGAAAAGTATTGCCATTCGTATAGATGAAGAAACTGGTGCGCAAGAATGGAAATATGACAACAGTTCGCCATATTTTGATGCGGAAATTATCTCGCATCGTTTAAATTTATTACGCCGTTATCGCACCACCGAACGCAGTCACGATTTAATTTATATTTTGCGTGAAGGTTTAACTTTTGACATAGCCAATATTGCCCATCCGATGTTGTTTACTGCAACCTATGTGGGTACTAAAAAAATTATTGAAGATTATGTGGATGAAGTCAGTAAAAGTTTGGCTTTTGTCGCTTCAGATGAATGTCAGGCTTTAACCAAAGTAGAAAAAATAGAGTTTTTTCAGCAATGCCAAACTGCATACGGACAACCTGCCTTGATGTTCTCTGGTGGGGCAACGCTAGGTTTGTTTCATACAGGTGTTTGTAAGGCCTTACTTGAGCAGGACTTAATGCCAAAAGTGCTGTCGGGTTCGAGTGCGGGCGCAATAATGACTGCAATGCTAGGCATCGCAAAACCTGAAGAAGTACAGCATATTTTGGGTGGTGAGTCATTTTTCCACGAAGCATTTCAGTTTAGACAAATGCGCGAAATTCTTAAAGGCAATGGTGGAATTGCCGATGTGCATTATTTAAAAAAATTCCTGATCAAAAACTTGGGCGATACCACGTTTGAAGAAGCTTTTCAAAAATCAGGTTTGCATATTAATGTGGCGGTTGCGCCTTATGATGCATCGCAAGACTCACGCATTATGAACAGCTTCACTGCGCCAGATTTGTTGGTTTGGAGTGCGGTGTTGGCCTCGTGTGCTGTGCCAATTTTATTTCCACCAGTACGTTTAACCAACAAGCGTTATGATGGCGAACACACTCCATATATGGGTAAAACCCGTTGGGTGGATGGCAGTGTGCGTAGCGATTTCCCACAGGAAAAAATGGCACGTTTGTATAATATTAACTACACCATCGCCAGTCAGGTCAATCCGCATGTAGTGCCTTTTATGCAGGATGATATTAAGCGTTATCGTAAAGATATGCTGAGTTGGCCAGAACGGATTATTCGTCGTCAGGGCAAAGTCATTAGTCGTGGGGTAATGGATTTTGTACGTGAGCGCGCAGGAGCTGTACCGCCAGTGCGTCGTTTGCTAGATCATGGCTATGGCATTGTCGATCAGCGCTATTATGGTGATGTGAATATTGTAGGAAGCTACAACCTGCGCCATTACACATATATGCTGCAAAACCCGAAACCACAATTGTTTAAAATTTTGCAGCGTGAGGGCGAACGCGCGACTTGGCCCAAAATTTCATCAATTGAAACGCATGCACGTGTTGGTAAAACTTTGCAACATTGCTTAGAGTTACTAACTGCAACTCAAAGAGCAGTATCTAATGAAGTCGCAGCAGAAATTCGCCCTGGTGTAAGTGTTGTTTAATGTTTTGAATTTGGATATTGAACAGTTAGATTCTGCGCAGTTCGAGTTGCGTAGTAAAGCAAAAAGTTTGCAACATGGTCGGCATATCTATCGTTTTGAACATCAAGGGCAGTTTTATTGGCTTAAAGCCCAACAACCAGGTGTTCATAGGACAGTCGAGCAGGGCTTTGCACAAGAATGGAACTTTTATAAACAGTACGCGCAATCATCACATTTATCTTTTTTATTGCCATGTCAATTGATGGATGCTGTACCCATTCATATTCAGTCGCATGGCAATTCACATGACATTTCATTTCATTATTCACAGGTCTATTCACGTGCTTTGATTTTGCCTGAAGCAAAAGCCGCTCTTGCGATGGGTAATTTACCTGAGCATACAGAAGAGATTAAACACATATTTTGGCGTGTCTTTGAAACAGTAGAAGCATTGCATCAATTGGATTGGATTCATGCCGACCTAAAAGCTGAACATCTTGTACAGTTTGATGGACAAATCAAGTTATTAGATTTTGAGCAAGTACAGAAAGTTACAGATATTCAATGTCAGGAGATAACCGCTACACCGCGTTATATGGCACCAGAATTATTTCACGGACAGCTCAAAACTGCACAAAGTGATATTTATGCTTTAGGCATTATTTTTTATGAATGGTTAACGCAACAACGCTTGCAGGCAAATAGTTACCATGATTGGGCGTATTTACATTGTCAAAGATTGCATATCCAACTTTCTACGCATCTACAAGCATTTTTACCACTGCTGAATCACATGTTGGCAAAGTCCTATTCGCAGCGTGCAACGAGTATTGCAGAGTTGAAATTATGGCTTAGTGGCTGAATATGCTTAAGAAAAAATCAAAAAATAGTTTTTTGTTTTTTATTTAAACAGTCATTGCGCTTTTTTATAAAAAAGGCTTGTCATCAGGAAGTGATCTCTATAATATACACAGCCATCGGGGACGTGGCGAAATTGGTAGACGCACTGGATTTAGGTTCCAGCGCCGCGAGGTGTGAGAGTTCGAGTCTCTCCGTCCCCACCACTTAAACATCAAGCTAGCTTGATTTTAAGTTACAGAGGATTGGTGTAATGGTAGCATGACGGTCTCCAAAACCGTTCGTCAAGGTTCGAATCCTTGATCCTCTGCCAAATTAAAATCCAACAACTGAGTTGGTACCCAATGTTGGGGACGTGGCGAAATTGGTAGACGCACTGGATTTAGGTTCCAGCGCCGCGAGGTGTGAGAGTTCGAGTCTCTCCGTCCCCACCATACATTAAAGAGCAAGGCAATGACCTTGTTTTTTTATTGCCTGTTATTTTAGCTTTAAATCATTGCATCTCTTTGACAAGGCTTAGATGTATTTTAAGATTTAAAGTTCAGTATAAAAAAAAGCCCATAAACAGGTTATGGGCAAGATCATCTTTAAGTGTTGATGAAATACGATTTGAATTTTTATTTTTGCATCCTATCAAGTTCAACCGTTATCGCATACTTATCTATATTGTATAAGTACTTATGCTTTTAAATGGTCTTCAAATTCCTCGCCTAATTTCATTGCTAAAGCATTACCAGAAAGCTCGCAAGTGACCAAACCATATTCTTTTTGAAAGCTAAATGTGAAACCGTGACCATCCGCCAAATTTTTGACTGAATAACCTAATTTTTCTAACCAAATACGAAACGCAATTAAATTTTTTGCTTTAACAACTTTTTTCACGAGAGAACTCCTATCCATTTATTTAATTATTAATAGGGATATTTCTTGAATTTTTAAAGGGCAGAAATGTATTTCTTTGACATTTTTTTCACTGATTTTTAGAAATCTAAAGTCCTTTTAAGCAATTAGAATATTTTAAAAGAATTATTTATTTGTAAATTATTGATATTTATTATTTTAACTGAGGTGGCGTAATTAATTTTAAGGTCTTAGATATATTGCCAAAAGATGACTTGGAAATAATTTGTTAATGATTTTTGGTTTTAGACTGTATTTATTTTCAGCATGAACACATGAAGATTTTCCATTGTTTTCATGCAAAGCTTTAATTTAGCGCAATGCATATCAGTGTGGAGCATGTCGGTACCAAATAGACATTAGCTTATACTATGGTTGAGTTTGAAGGTTTGGAAAATAGACATGACTGCACAAACAATCCAACAGCAGGTTGAGCACATAGTGAAGCAGATGCAAAATCAAGGGCTAGAGCCTGTTGCCGTGATGCTTGGGCATGAAGATTGGTTGCTATTTTCTTCACAATCCAATGTGGCTTATACGCCTTTTGGCAGTGCACGCCGTTATCAGCCCGCATTGTCCAATTTGCTTTTGGTGCGGGTCGATGAAATGAATGCTGTGCATGTGGTGACACAAACTCAATTAGATGAGTTTGCTGCCAGTAATCAAATTTTATAAGCCGAGAAAATATGAAATATCATGCACTTTCTTATCCAAATTTCAATTTAAAAGTTGTCTTTGAGTTCACGTAATTTCTGAAATTCTTCGACACTTTCGGCTCTTAAAAATGGATTAGTTTCCAGTTCTAGTTCGATGCTGCTTGGTAAAGTCGGTTGATTAAGCATGCGTAAACTTTCAATCTGTTGATAACGCTCTTCAATGGCAACATTGTCGGGTTCTACATGCAGTGCAAATTGAGCATTCGCCAATGTATATTCATGGGTGCAATATACTTGGGTACGCGGAGGCAGGGCAGCCAATCGGTTTAAAGATTGATACATTTGCAAATGTGTACCTTCAAAAACACGTCCACAGCCCATCGCAAATAAAGTATCACCACAGAACAATACATCCAATGCATCTATAAAATACACAATATGCCCCAAGGTATGTCCCGGAACGGCAATAACATCGACCTGTAAATCATGAAAATTGATATGGTCTTGGTTTTGTAAAGGATGCGTGATAAACGGAATTTTGCTCAATTCTTCACGTGGCCCATAAACAGGTAAATTACGTTCTGCAATGAGTTCAGGTACACCGCCAATATGGTCTTGATGCCAATGTGTCAACCAAATTTGCGCGATCTCTAAACCATGATTTTGGCAAAAACCTTCAACAGGTTTGGCATCAGTTGGGTCAACCACCACCACTTGTTTGCTGGCACAATGTTCAAGCAACCAAATATAGTTTTGTGATGGTTTCTGCGCATCAATAAGATGAACTTGGTAGTGCATGCTCAGTTCCTGAAACTTAATCGCTTGTGGCTATTACAGCATGCTTTTGCGGGCGTGTAAAAGTGTATCCCCAAGTGTCTGAGTATCGCTTTGCTATGTGACCACTTGATGATGAACAAGAGATGTAAAGATAAAATAGAAATAAAAATCAAATCCATAAAAAATGCCGTGATCAACACGGCATTTTAAAACAGAGATTCGGTTTGATCTTAGCGGATTTTTCCCAAGAAACGACCTAAACGTGTCATTGCTTCACGTAATTCATTTTCTGCAGGCAAGAACACGACACGGAAATGATCAGGCGTTGGCCAGTTAAAACCTGTACCTTGAACCAATAAAACTTTTTCTGCTTTGAGTAAATCGAGCATTAACTTTTCGTCATCTTCAATTGGATAGACGTTTGGATCAAGTTTCGGGAAGCAATACATTGCACCCTCAGGTTTGACACAAGACACGCCAGGAATGTCGTTCAGCATTTCCCATGCAATGTTACGTTGTTCGTATAAACGACCACCCGGACGAATTAAGTCATTGATAGACTGATAACCACCCAATGCCGTTTGAATCGCGTACTGCGCCTGATGATTAGCACACAAGCGCATAGACGCAAGCATGTCTAAACCTTCAATGTAGTCTGCAGCGCGTGATTTATCGCCTGTAATCGCCATCCAGCCTGAACGGAAGCCTGCAATGCGATACGATTTAGACAAGCCATTGAATGAAATACAAAGCTGATCACCCGCTAAAGCTGCAACCGCAACATGCTCAATGCCGTCATAAATAATTTTGTCGTAAATCTCATCGGCAAATAAAATTAAGTCATATTTTTTTGCCAATGCTACAATTTGTTCCAACACATGACGTGGATAAACCGCACCCGTTGGGTTATTCGGGTTAATAATGACAATACCGCGCGTATTTGGCGTGATTTTGCTTTCCATATCGGCAATGTCTGGATACCAAAAGTTTTCTTCATCACATTTGTAGTGAATAGCAGTACCGCCCGATAAATTCACTGCCGCAGTCCAAAGCGGGTAGTCAGGCATTGGTACCAGCATTTCATCGCCATCGTCTAACAAGCCTTGCATCGCCATAACAATCAGTTCAGACACGCCGTTGCCAATATACACATCATTGACATGCATATCGAAAATGCCTTTTTGCTGATAGTACTGACAAATCGCTTTACGCGCAGGGAAAATCCCTTTGGAGTCGGTATAACCAATCGCATTAGGCAAGTTCAATGCGACATCATTAATAATTTCCTGTGGAGCTTCAAAACCGAATGGGGCAGGGTTGCCAATATTCAGTTTAATAATTTTATGACCGGCCTCTTCCATTTCATTGGCCGCTCGTAACACAGGTCCGCGAATGTCGTAGCATACATGCTCAAGTTTTGATGATTTTTTTATTTCGCGCGGAGTCGTGTTACCTAGTACGGACATAGTTCCATCCAATGATTAGAAGATAAATAAATTATAGATTACTGAAATATCACAATCTATGCTGAAATTTAGCTAGATATTTTGCAAGGTCTAGCGTAAAAATGGAAGTACTGAAGCATGACACTGAATGTCAAAGATTTAAAGGAGTTAGTGATGGGAAAACTCAATAAAACAGACCGAGAATGGCAAAGAGAGTTATCACCAGAGGAATTTCGGATTACACGTCAAAAAGGCACGGAGCCTGCTTTTACGGGGAGATATTGGAATACTAAACAAGAGGGGATTTATACCTGTCGTTGTTGCGGTACAGCGCTATTCTCATCTGAAACAAAATATGACAGCGGTAGCGGTTGGCCAAGTTTCTATCGTCCAATCCAGCCTGGGGTGATTGAAGAACATCAGGATGGTTCGCATGGCATGCAGCGTACTGAGATTGTTTGTCATCATTGTGACGCACATTTAGGGCATGTTTTTGATGATGGTCCACAGCCAACAGGATTGCGCTATTGTGTCAATTCGGCTTCTTTAGAACTCAAAACACAAGAAAAAAATGATGAGGGAAATTATCCATGACTAACATTTATCAATTTGAAGCCGAGTTGTTAGATGGACAAAATAAAGCTTTTAGTGATTATGAAGGGAAAGTTTTGTTGATTGTAAATACAGCCAGTAAATGTGGTTTTACGCCTCAATTTGCAGGTTTAGAAAAGTTATATCAACAATATAAAGATCAGGGGCTAGAAATATTGGGCTTCCCGTGCAATCAGTTTGGTGGGCAAGATCCGGGCTCCAATGAGCAAATTGGGAGCTTCTGCCAAAAAAACTATGGTGTCAGTTTTCCAATGTTTAGCAAAATTGATGTGAAAGGTCCTGAAGCACATGCGATTTTCCGTTACCTGACCAATAATAGTAAAGGTATTTTGGGCAACGGAATTAAATGGAATTTCACCAAGTTTTTAATTGGCAAAGATGGCAAGGTGTTGAACCGTTTTGCTCCGACCACAAAACCTGAAGATTTGCAGGCGGAAATTGAAAAGGCTTTACGATAAAGGCTTGCGCTTGTGCAAGTAAGATAATTAAGGCGATCAGATGATCGCCTTAAATTTAATTGAAATCATTAACTTATAAAATCGCTTTAAGACGTTGAATTACTTGTTCACATTGCGCCAAATCTGCAACCAAAGCTAAGCGAACATGGTTTTCACCTGGGTTACCTTGTGCGGTTTCACGAGATAAATATCGCCCTGGAAGCACTTTAATATGGGCTTTTTCCATCAATATTTTGGCAAAATTTTCATCATGGTCGACTTTGAGCCAGTAATAAAAACCTGCATCTGGTTTTTTTAATGGCAGTAAATGCCCAAGTTCCGTTTGGAATAATTCAAACTTGGCGCGATATTGCATACGGTTATCTTCAACGTGCTGTTCATCATCCCAAGCTGCAATAGATGCCAATTGATGTTGTACAGGCATTGCCGCACCATGATAGGTACGATATTGCAAATAAGGTTTTAATAAGTTGGCATCGCCCGCAACAAAGCCTGAACGCATGCCGGGTAAGTTTGAGCGTTTAGACAAAGAATGGAATACGATGCAGTTTTTGTAGTCATCGCGTCCAAGTTCGGCACAGACTTCCAGTAAACCTGTAGGCGCTTGGTCAAACCATAATTCTGAATAACATTCATCAGATGCAATGACAAAATTATATTGATCTGACAGGGCAATCAGCTTTTTAAATTGTTCTTTTGAAAGGACAGCACCCGTTGGATTTCCCGGTGTACAGACAAATAATAAAGCAGTTTTTTCCCAGACTTTTGCAGGTACAGCATCAAAATCACCCAAGTAATTATTGTCTTCGGTGCAATTGATGAAATAGGGTTGAGCACCTGCCAATAAAGTTGCCCCTTCATAAATTTGATAAAACGGATTGGGCATCACTACATAAGGCGCATCTTCACGTCGAATCAAGGCTTGTACGAAGGAAAAAATCGCTTCACGTGTACCTGAAACGGGGAGAACTTGTGTGTCTGGATTAACTTGCTTTAAATGAAAGCGTTGTGTCAGCCAATTGGCAATGCTGTGACGTAATTCAGGCAGACCTTTGCTGTTCGGATAAGTCGATAAATGCTGAAAATTATCAATAATGGCTTGTTTGACAAATTCAGGTGCAGGATGTTTAGGTTCGCCAATAGATAGTGGAATTAACGGCAAATTTGCAGGTTGTACGTCCTGAAATAGTTTGTTTAACTTTTCAAAAGGGTAAGGATGTAATAAGGACAAACTTGAGTTCATGGATGTTCCGTAAATTGAAGTTAATGTTGACCACAGACCTGATTAGAGGCCTCATCTAAAGCAGCTTTGAGCTGGATGGCAAAGATATCTGCTTCAGACTTTGTCATTGGGTTGCCATCTTTTTTGGTGACGAAGAAAATATCTTCGGCACGTTCGCCCAGGGTGGCAATTTTGGCGGAGTGAATATCTAAGCCTTGCATCATAAACAAGCCGCCAATTTTGGCGAGTAACCCGGGATGATCTAGTGTGGCAATTTCGACCATGTTTTGATTCAGCGCTGCATTGAAAGTCACTTCTACTGTATTTTCAATGTCAAAATGACGTAATTGACGCGGAATGCGGCGTTGCATCAGACCCGGATATTTATCTGACTGGCTCAAGGCATTCACTAAAGCCTCAATCACCATTTCTTCACGTTCAGGGTCTGTTAAGAGTGTGCCAAAACGGTCTAAGACCACGTAAGTATCCAAACTAAAGGCTTTGGTCGCAGTAATAATTCGTGCATCCTGAACGTCAAGGTTCATGCGGTCTAAAATAGCGACAGTTGTGGCAAATAGGTTGGGTTGGTCTTGCGTGTAAATAAAGATTTGTACTGCGTCTTGTGCTGATTTTCGGTGCGCGCGCATGAGCACTAATGGTGCAGGATTATCGCCATGCTCCAAAATCGCGCGGGTATGCCATGCAATTTCATCGGCAGATTCTTTAATAAAGTATTCATCGCCCAGTTCTTGCCAGACTTTTTCAACAGCACTGAGTTCAAAATCTTTAACCAGTAACTCGCTTGCCGCAAATTTGGTGTCTTCAATCAGCATTTGATAATCGACGGGACGCCCAAGTCCTGAGCGAATGACATCACGCGCTTGCGTATAAAGTTGGCGCATTAAGGATGCACGCCATGAGTTCCAGAGTGTTGGATTAGTCGCATTAATATCAGCAACCGTTAAGGTATAGAGATAATCTAAATGCTCCATATCTCCCATTTTTTCGGCAAATTCCTTGACCACATCGGGGTCAGAAATATCTTTTTTCTGTGCTGTGACTGACATCAACAAGTGATTTTTGACTAACCATGCCACAAGGTTACATTCACGTTCAGTAAATCCGTGTTTACGGCAAAACTCAATCGCATCTACCGCACCAAGTTCACTGTGATCACCACGACGACCTTTAGCAATATCATGGAAAATCGCAGCCAAATAAATAATGTCACGACGGGCTAAACGTTGAAATACCGAGCTGACCACAGGAAAATCTTTCGCAAATTCAGGTTCTTTGAAGCGGCTTAAATTGCGCAGCAATAGTAGAGTGTGGGCATCGACTGTATAAATATGGAATAAGTCGTATTGCATTAAACCTGTAATTTGACCAAAAGCGGGGATGTAATTGCCCAATACACCTAAGCGTTTCATAGTCACCAAGGTATTATACAAGCGGTGCGGTGAGCGCAAAATTGCCATAAACAGCGCTTGATGCGTTGGATCATCACGGAAACTTTGGTCAATACGCTTGGCTGCAAGTGTCAGCAGGCGCAGTGTTCGTGCGCGAATTCCTTCAATTTCAGGACGATTGGCCAATAAATAGAAAATTTCTAAAATTGCGCTTGGTTTTTCTGAGAAAATTTTGTGGTGCTGCACGGCAAGTTTGCCATCGACCAGTTTAAAATTTTCATTAATTTCTTCAATGTTACGTTCATAATTAGGCAAACGCGGGGTAATGACCGACTCATTAAAATAGGCCAGCAACATTTCATTTAAAGTGGAAACTTGCTGTGCAGAGCGATAATAACGCTTCATAAATTGTTCAATCGGGTAATTTTGCGGTTTACCTTCTTCTCGAACATAGCCAAAAGTTGCTGCAATATCTCGCTGATAATCAAACAATAAACGGTTTTCATCACGTTTGGTTAAACGATGGAGATGATGACGGATTTCCCATAAAAAGCTTTCGGCTTCTTCAAGTACACCCAATTCAAATTCTGAAATAAAACCTAAATGCACCAAGTCGTAAATACGATTGACGCGAAAATGGCGTTTGGCAATCCAGCCAATTTGGTTGATGTCACGAATACCGCCCGGAGCATTTTTAATATCAGGTTCTAAATTACTTTCGGTGTCATTGTGCTGCGCGTAACGCTTGCTTTGCTCCTCCATTTTGGCATCAAAAAAGGTTTTATCTGTCCAAGTCTGCGAAACAATACGACGCGGCCATTTGGCAAGCTGCTGATTTCCTGTAATTAAACGCGCTTCAATCAAGGCAGTTGCAACAGTTAAATCACTGGTTGCCTGAATCACACAGTCTTGAATAGTCCGCACGCTGGTGGCAGGTTTGAAGTTGCCAACATCCCATAAAGACGAAATAAAGGTCGAAATAAGTTGTTCTTGTTCTGATGTGATTGCATCTTCCGACAACACCATAATATCGACATCGGAATAGGGCAGCATTTCTTTACGCCCATAGCCGCCCACTGCAAATAGGCTCAAATCGGTTTTGTCTAATTCAGCATGTTGCCATAAGAAAGTGAGCGCTTCATCAATCAGGTTAGAACGCGCCAAAATCACTTCACGAATGGATTGTCCATTTTCAAAACATTGTTGTAGCTGATTTTCGACATCGGTGCGCCATTGGTTAATGGCCTGAATGTCATGGTTGCTTTTTACATAATTCAGCAAGGGTAATGTAATGATCATGGACAATTCCGTTATGCAATGACGAGCTTAATTTTGATTTTCGTTTAAATGTACGCGAACAGTGTCCGCAGTATGCTGAGCTAGCTCACGCGCTTGCTCTGTGGTTTCTGCTCGTGCAGTGGCAACGCCCATACGACGACGCTCAAAACCTTCAGGTTTGCCAAATAAACGTAAATCTGTATCGGGAAGTGCTAATGCAAGATTCAGGCCAGAAAATGAAAGATTCGTTGCATCGACACCTGCATAAATCACCGCACTGGCTGCAACGCTATGGCGTGTGGTATTGACAGGTAAGCCTAAAATCGCGCGGGCATGTAATTCAAATTCACTTTGGAATTGTGAAGCCAATGTCACCAAACCTGTGTCGTGTGGACGTGGAGATACTTCACTGAACCAGACTTTATCGCCTTTCACAAACAGCTCTACACCAAAAATACCGCAACCACCTAAGGCAGTAGTCACTTTGTGTGCAATTCGTTTGGCTTCAGTCAAGGCAGCATCACTCATGGCTTGAGGTTGCCAGCTTTCTACATAGTCGCCTGCATCTTGACGGTGACCAATTGGGTCGCAATATGAAGTTTCGATCGCACCAGTTTCTGGGTTTTTAGCACGTACGGTTAATAAGGTAATTTCAAAATCGAAGTCAATTTGTGATTCAACAATCACAGTGCCTTGATTGACGCGCCCGCCAGTCTGGGCATATTCCCAAGCTGCATCAACTTCATCAAAGCAGGTGACACGCGATTGTCCCTTGCCTGAAGATGACATCACAGGCTTCACAAAGTTTGGATAACCAATGTCATCACATGCAGCGCGGAAAGATTCGAGAGAATTGGCAAAGCGATAAGCGGATGTCGGCAAACCTAATTCTTCTGCAGCCAAACGACGAATGCCTTCACGGTTCATGGTCAAATTTACCGCTTTGGCAGATGGAATCACTGTTGCAATATTTTGCGCTTCAATTTCAAGTAAAACTGATGTCGCAATGGCCTCAATTTCAGGCACAATTAAATTGGGTTGAATTTTTTCAATCAGTTGTTTTAATTCTGTGGCATCTGCCATGTTTAAAGTATAAGCATAATGTGCGACTTGCATGGCTGGCGCATGGTCGTAGCGATCGGCGGCATGTACTTCTACGCCTAAGCGTTGCAGTGAAATTACCACCTCTTTACCGAGTTCCCCTGAACCCAATAGCAAAACCTTGAAAGCAGAAGATTGAAGGGGAGTACCAATGGTCACGCTCATGTGAATCGTCCTTGCTAAAGTGGGCTTTTAGCATAGCAGAACTGTTCCATGAGTTAAGCCCTGTTTGCAATAAAATCATGATTTTGTCATCTCGTTGTATTGCATTCAGTGCTTTATAGTAATTAGGGCTGAATCCTGAAATAGCTCATTTGGGCGATCCAACCTCTAAATTTCAGCAACATTAGAACGAAAATGGCACATAGGTATAAATTAAACCATAGGTGATGGCTGCGGTAAGCGTGGCAGGGACGATTTTCTTAAACTTAAAATACAAACCTGTGAGTACTAAAAAGCCAATTAACATCGCAAAACTTTTATTGGGTGTTTCAAGCAAAGGTGGCAAGGTTGCAACCACAAGCATAGAGCTAATTGCGGCTATACCAATGCTGCCCAAAGCGATTTTAAGCCATAAAGCACCACGTTGCTGTGAGCCTTGTTGAAACTTTTGAATCACAAAAAATGGCCCAAAACGTGAGGCGAAGTTTGCGATACCGACCATAATACCGACCAAAATAATTTCTAAACTCATGATTTTGCTCCTGTATGTTCAGGGTCGGGTTGTTTTAAAACATAGTGTTTAAATAATCCCGCCAAAATACCTGAAGAAATCCCAATAAAAATTGCAGCAGATAAGTCAATAAAATAACAAGCTACGGCAGATACTAGAATGGTGATTCCCACGACAAAGGTGTGTTTCTTTTCAAATGCTGCCAATAAGAAGCTAAGAAATAAAGCAGGCAATAAAAAATCGAGCGCCGCTTGCAAAAACTGTGGCATTTTAGTGACTTGATCGGCAAATAATCCGCCTAACAAAGAGCCTAATGCCCAAGACAACCAACTAAATAAACTCAGTCCAAGCATCCATGATTCAGACCATTCCTGACGGCGCTGTGACAGTTTAATCATGCCTGAGGCAAAAACTTCATCGGTCAGACCCCATGACCAAATTGCAGTTTTTTTGAGGTTTAAACGATCTTGAATCAGGTTTTGTAAGGCCGGGCCGTAAAGTAAATGTCGAATATCCAAGGCGATTACCGTTAATGCGGTCATCCAGATTGAAGTTCCACTGCCCAATAAGGCAACGACTAAAAATTGACTCGCCCCTGCATACATCGAGCAAGATAAAAATAAGGCTTCCCATGCGCTAAAGCCGAATTGAGTTGCAGAAACACCAAAAGCAAAAGAAACAGGCAGATAGGTGAAAATAATCGCCTGACTATCTTTTGCACCTTGCCAAAAACTTGCTGCGGGCGCAGTTTGAATATTGTGTACGGACACGACACACCTTGTGGGAGAAAGTTGAACGATGGGTCAAATGAAGATTGTGTATTATACTTGAATTCATTAGCATGATGCCGAATTGTTTGTATGGGCGAACCGATATGTTGAAATTGAAAACACCTGTAATCCTGCTTGCTTCAATGTTATGCAGTAGCCTGTTATTGCAAGCGTGTAGCAATGACAACAACCCGCAAAAAACAGTAGAAATTAAGCCTGCGCCAAAACTCACCAATGATGCGACTGTGTATGCGCAAGCCGCGTGGGAATTAATGAATGAAGTTGAGCCGTACGTGTATCGTAAACAGCGTAACTTAATTGAAGATAAAGTCCGCAAACCTGCCCGTAAATTAAGTACCGACTGGCGTATTAATGTCAAAATGACCGACTCTGTAACGGAAGGGAAATATGCGCTGTGTCGTAAGGCCTTGACCAGTTTGGAAATTTGGGCACGTGCGACGATTGACAGTTCAAGCAGTCTTGCACAAAAACAAGCCGATTATGAACGTGATAAAAAACAATGTGCCGATGCTTTGGCGCATCCTGAATTGGGTAATACCGACCCGAAACAAAAGGGTAATGTGGTACAGTCTTAGTTGAGGTTGCTTTGCATTGATGTGATGCAGAATCTTCCATAAAAAACCTCGATGCTTACATCGAGGTTTTTTTGTTGAATCAATGCTTTGCTGCAAGGATTGTTCTAAAATTAAGCATTAAAACAAGTTAGACATTAAAGCGGAAGTGTAAAACGTCACCGTCTTGAACGATATAAGTTTTACCTTCCAAGCGCCATTTACCTGCTTCTTTTGCACCTGCTTCACCGTTGTATTGTACGAAATCCTCATAAGCAATACATTCTGCGCGGATAAAGCCTTTTTCAAAGTCAGTGTGAATTACACCTGCCGCTTGTGGTGCAGTTGCACCTACTTTCACTGTCCACGCGCGGACTTCTTGTACGCCTGCAGTAAAGTAAGTTTGCAGACCTAACAGCGCATAACCTGCACGAATCACCACGTTCAGACCTGGTTCTTCCATACCAAGAGCTTCTAAGAACTCTGCACGGTCTTCATCTTCAAGCAATGAAATTTCGGCTTCAATTTGGTTGCATAAAGGAACCACAATCGCATTTTCTTCTGCAGCAAGTTGTTTAACTGCATCTAAGTGCGGGTTGTTTTCAAAGCCATCTTCTGCCACGTTGGCAATATACATGGTTGGTTTTAAGGTTAATAAACCAAAACCACGAACCAATTTGCGTTCATCATCATCTAAATTGGCTGCGCGCGCAGGCTTGCCATCATCTAGTAAAGGTTGAATTTTTTCTAAAACGGCTTTGGTCGCTAAAGCTTCTTTATCGCCACCTTTGGCAGATTTTGCTAAGCGTGTAATGGCTTTGCTTACCGTTTCTAAATCGGCCAAAGCAAGTTCGGTATTAATGGTTGCAATGTCATCTAATGGGTCAATTTTACCATTTACGTGAATCACGTTTTCATCTTCAAAGCAACGAACCACATGCGCAATTGCATCGGTTTCACGAATGTTGGCAAGGAATTGGTTACCTAAACCTTCACCTTTAGATGCACCTGCAACCAAACCTGCAATATCCACAAATTCCATCGTGGTGGGTAATACACGTTGCGGATTTACGATTTCCGCCAATTTATCCAAACGTGAATCTGGCACAGGTACAATGCCTGTATTTGGCTCAATGGTACAAAATGGGAAGTTTTCCGCTGCAATTGCAGCTTTGGTTAAAGCATTAAAAAGCGTAGATTTACCAACGTTTGGCAGGCCCACAATACCACAATTAAAACCCATGAATAACTCACAACGTGTTATTTAAAAATTAGGCACGATTTTACATGAAAGGGCTGATAAAGTCAGGTCATCGAACAGATGTTTCTCCAATCCAGTTTGCTTGGCGTTATTTGTTGAATGTCTAACAGGAATTGATTTTGTAGTGTTGACTGTCTCGCCTGTATTTTGAATAAAAAGTACATTGTAATTATAAGAAGCTATGACTAAAGTATGACAAGCACAGTATTGATACTGCTTTGGATATCAAAATTTAAATATGGAGATTTTATGCGCATCTTATACCAGTTTCCTTTGTCTCATTTTTGTGAGAAAGCTCGCTGGTTATTGGATCATAAAGAGTTATATTATGAAGCGCAAAACTTAATTCCAGGTGTGCATCGCGCTTTTGCCCAATTAAAAACAGGGCAAAATAAATTACCTATTTTACGTGATCAAGAGCGCTGGATAGCAGATTCGACTCAAATTGCGTTATATTTGGACGATATTTATCCCGAACATGCCTTGTTACGCAGTGATGCTGAGCAATATAAACATGCCTTAGCCATAAATACTTTGGCTGATGAATTGGGGCAGCATGTGCGTCGTTGGGGTTTGGCGCATGCACTATCTGAAAGTGAAGAACCTCTGGAAATTTTAATTGGTGAAAAAGGCTATTTGCGTCAATTTTCTAAATATTCCAAGCCAATTATTAAAGCTTTGGTATCTAAGGGTTATCAGCTTGATCAAGATAAAGTCGCAGAATCTAAACAGCGAATGGATGAATTAATTGTCATTTTAAATCAACATTTAATTGATAATTATGGACGTTATTTTGTAGGTGAGCGTTTAGGGTTAGCCGATATTTCAGTGTGTTCGATGCTTGCACCTATTTTAGAAATTTCAGGTACGCCGTGGGAAAAAGAACACGATGAAGTCATTTCTGTAGAATTTAAAGATTATAAAAAGTATTTGCTGGATTTGCCTTTAGGGCAATATGTTTCTCGTATTTATCAAACTGAGCGTAACGCACGTGTAGATTGGCGCGGTATTTGAATGTTATTGCCTTAAATAAACCTACGCGCAATCTGTGCCTATTTTTGTATGCTGATGGCTAAAACCCTAGAGCCAAGAATTAGAACAAAGAATTTTAGTGATTCTAATTAAAATTCTGTACTGAGTTTGGCAGCGCATTGTACTTATTGTTGAGCACATCTGTTTTTAATACATTTCTTAAACTTGAAAAAAATAGACGGCTAGGATTGTGACAATTTATGAACGAAGCCGTTATTTATTGGATTGTTGAAAATTTAAACTTTTTAAAACAATAAGTTCAGTGAAATCCCTTTTGTCAATGTAGTTGCTCTAGCGATCAGCGGTTATTTCTAAAAGATAAAGATTTTGCTTTACTAATGGAAAGAATTTTCATTAAAAATGCTTAGTCTGCAAAACAATTCAAGTATAATGGTGGTATGTGTTTAATTTTTATCTGATTAAATTGAGTGCTTAAAATGGAATTGGATCGTTACGATAAGCATATTTTAGAAATTTTAAGCTATGAAGATGTCAATTTAAATGAGCTTTCCGAGCGGGTTAATCTGTCGGTAAGTTCAGTGCATCGACGTATTAAAAGTCTGATCGATCATAAAATTATTTCAGGTTTAAAGCGTGAAATTAATTATCAAAAACTGGGTTTTAGTTTACATGTGTTGTTGCAGGTATCTTTGAGCAAACACGATACTGATATTTTTGCCAAATTTTTGGATGAACTGGAAAGTATTCCTGAAGTGATACGCGCATTTTTGGTGACAGGTCAGACTGCAGATTTTATTGTAGAGGTTGTGGCGCGAGATATGGAAAATTACAGTGAAATTTTACTAAAGCGGATTGGTAAAATTGAGCATGTGGCAGGTTTGCATTCTAGTTTTGTGATTAAAGAATATGATGTTTTAAACTGTCATGGTTTATTAAATAAAGTTTAATTCATTAGAATTATTTTGCGTGATCTATTAAAAAACGCACGAGAACGTGCGTTTTTAGGAATTGCACTTAGACAGATTAGGCGTCTAAGTGTGCTAAAACCTCATCGGAGAATTCCACGTTGGTATATACGTTTTGAACATCATCTAAATCTTCAAGCATATCAATCATTTTCATGATTTTTTTCGCTTGGTCGATGTCCGTAATTTCTGCTTTAGTCGATGGACTCATGACCACTTCAGCATTGTCAGATTTCAAACCTGCTGCTGTTAGCGCATCTTGAACTGTACCAAAAGCTTCTGGCGTGGTAATAACCAAAATGCCATCTTCAGACACTTCAATATCTTCTGCGCCAGCCTCTAAAGCAACCTCCATGACTTGATCTTCTAAAGAGGAATCTTCAAATGAAATTTCCCCACGTTTTGTGAATAGAAACGCTACAGAACCATTTGTGCCTAAGTTACCGTCAGTCTTAGAGAAACAGTGACGTACATCTGGCACGGTACGGTTTAAGTTGTCTGTCATGGTTTCTACAATAACAGCAACACCACCAACACCATAACCTTCATAGGTTACTTCTTTAAGATCGTCGTTATCTTCACCGCCTGCACCACGCTGGATGGCACGGTTAATGACGTCACGTGTCATGTTAACTGAAAGTGCTTTTTCCACAACAGCACGTAAACGAGGGTTACTTGCCGCATCTGGACCGCCGAGCTTTGCAGCAGTTGTTAATTCACGAATAAATTTGGTAAACAACTTACCACGACTAGCATCTTGTTTGGCTTTACGATGCTTAATGTTGGCCCACTTGGAATGACCCGCCATGCGAACTTTGCTCCTTACAGATTGGCAGTATGCCTATCAAAATTGCGCCCATTCTAACATAAGCCCTTTTTTTAGATAAAGGGCAGAGTTTTAGGTTTTTAACCATTGCTTGGCGATGTTTTTGGCTCAGGGATAATAATGTCTAAGCCTACGTGCTCTTTATATAATTGTTGGATAAGTGCAATATCGTGATCTAAATCTGTCGGATAAATTTTTCCAATAATCCCGCCTACTTTAGTTTGTGAGTTGGCATACATTAAAACGATAGGCTCATTGGCTGCTTTGGCAATATGCCAAAAACCTGTACGAATTGGCTTGCGGGCTTCACCAGTTTTTGCACGAGTTGCTTCAGGTGCAATGACCAAATTGAAATGTTCATTTTGATCAAAAAGTTCAACCATTTGTGAAACTACATCTTTGCTAGATTTACGGTCGACTGGAATGCCGCCGATTTTTTCCAAAGTAGGTTTAAGCGGTCCTTTAAAAAGCTCTTTTTTAATTAATCGGAATCCTGCTTAAGCCGATGATTCCATAATTTGAATTATTGGCTTATTCCGATGGGTTAATTGATATGCACATAACGAAGCATATATTCCACTAAAAAATCCATGAATACTACGTGCTTTACTCGTTACTAAATTGTATTGGTAATCCCCCCTAAAAATAATAGGATCTAAAAGTAGAATTTTCTCTTAAGATACGAGCAGGAGATTCTGCATGAAAACATCTAAATTTACTGACAGTCAGATCATGTCCATATTGAAACAGGCAGAATCTGGCACACCTGTAGCGACCCTTTGCCGTGAACACGGCATGAGTAATGCCACCTTTTATAAATGGCGTGCCAAATATGGTGGTATGGATACATCATTAATGGCTCGACTGAAAGAGCTAGAAGCCGAAAATACCAGACTTAAAAAGATGTATGCGGAAGAGCGATTAAAGGCCGAAATCATCCAGAAAGCGATGGCAATGAGCAGCACTGCTGCGCAAGGGTAAAGCCATCTTGCCGGCGTAAGATGGCACAACAGGCAGTTGCCCAGCATGCCATTAGTATTCGTTTGGCTTGTAAAGCATTTGGCATTAGTGAAACCTGCTACCGCTATCAAGCCAAACTCAGCGATGACAATGCACTCATTGCTGAACAGCTCATTGAACTCACTGAGGAAAATTCCGATTGGGGCTTTGGTTTGTGCTTCTCGTATTTACGGCATGTTGAGAGTTGCTGCTGGAATCACAAGC
>NZ_JACASN010000040.1:0-17001 GCF_013390985.1 Acinetobacter sp. Swhac1
TTTCAGACCGGCACAGTTCTATAAGGAACAGCATGTGCGTGGTAAATGGGTCTGTGATCAGTGTGACACTCTGACTCAGCAAGCGATGCCCGCCTATGTGATTGATAAAGGCATTGCTTCACCTGAATTGCTCAGCCATGTGCTGGTATCGAAGTATGCCGATCATTTGCCGCTGTACCGTCAACGTCTGATCTATCAGCGGGCGGGAATCGAACTTTCTAGATCAACTTTATCTGACTGGATAGGTCGCTGCGGTGTGGAACTGGAACCTCTGGCCAATGCCTTAAAACAGGTGGTGCTGCAACAGCGGGTGATCCATGCCGATGAAACGCCGGTCACCATCATGCGGATGGGTGAGAATGATAAAAAACCGAAGAAAGGTTATGTCTGGGCCTATGCCACTACACAGTACAATCCAGTTCAGGCGGTGATCTATGACTTTCAGGATAGTCGTTCAGGTCAGCATGCTGAAGCGTTCCTGAAAGACTGGCAGGGCCATCTGGTCTGTGATGATTACAGCGGTTATAAAGCACGCTTTAAATCAGGTCAGGTCATTGAGGTGGGCTGCATGGCGCATGCGCGTCGTAAATTCCATGAACTGCATGTGACCAAAAAAAGTCAGGTCGCTGAACAGGCATTAGTGCTGATTCAGAAACTGTATGCCATAGAAGCAGAACTCAGGAAAAAGACCGATGGTACAGCAGAACAGCGCCGCGAATACCGACAACAGCATAGTCAACCAGTGATGCAACAACTATATGAATGGCTCAACCAACATCAACTGACTGTGCCATCGAGTTCTCCCACCGCCAAGGCTATCAATTACACTCTGAAGCGTTGGCCAGCCTTAAGCTGTTATCTGGATGATGGCAATCTACCGATATGCAACAATTGGGTAGAGAATCAAATGCGACCTTGGGCCTTAGGGCGCAAGAACTGGCTGTTTGCTGGCTCGCTGCGCAGCGGCCAGCGAGCGGCGAATATCATGACTTTAATCCAGTCAGCAAAGCTGAATGGCTTGGATCCGTATGCCTATTTAAGTGATGTGCTGAAAAGGCTGCCGACGCATAAAGCGACCCAAATAGAAGAATTACTGCCACATCGCTGGAAATCCAACTCAAATTAAAAAATAGGCATGGGGTTCAGCGGACGCTTACTCATCAAATAATGATGCGCAGGCTACAGATGCAACTAACTCCCCTCTGGAATCAGGGATAAGAGGTTCATATTTTAGATATTTTTCAGTGTATGAGTTGTCTAAACTACCTTTTTTATAAGCAAATACTGAAACCATTGCATTAGTTTGTTCTTGGCAATTAATAGAGAATTGCACCAATTGATGATCACCAACACCATAACCATCTTTAGTTAAATCTGTATGGATAACTGATTTAATCCATACAGTGGCAATTTGATTATTTCTATCTTTTACAATCCATCGAGCAGGATCAGAATAGTAGGTTTTTTCACTATCCTTATCGAAATCAACCCAATCTGCAAATGTAGAGACTGTGATAGTTAAAAGTGATATTGCTAATAAGATTTTTTTTAAACATAGCTTACCCCCATAAGTCACTTAATTATAACAGTCAAAAACTTCGAATCACATGCAGAAAGTTGACAATCCTGGATCATTGTTCAGAGATTTATCAAGTTTATGAAACAGGCAAATAAATCAACGCTAACAGTTATCTCTAGTCGTGAGGACTACGAATAAAAAAGCCCTTACTCTATTCAAGTAAGGGCTTTTGTATAAAAACTTATTTTATTGTTCAATTTCTACGTAAATATCGCCACTTGCGAGTTCTGTAATACTAGCCCCTACAGTATTTCCATTAGACAACGTAGCGATTGCATCATGAGATTTTCCATTACTCTCTAAGATAGTCACACTTTCACAAGATACGTTTCTTTGATGGAATTGGTTATGTACGATATCAGTTACAACATCGCATGCACTACTTTCCAAGAGTGATTTAGATCCAATAAACGTAAAAAATACAATGATCCATAGAACGAAGAACGCAAGCCAAATTTGGAAATATTTCTGTTTTGTTTCTAAACGTTTTGCTCTTTTATATAAGTATACTGGTAGGAAAAGTGCCCACCACTTAGAAAAGGTTGCTTTACCAAAATTATTTAGAACATTCCAATCTTTCAATAAGAATACAATAATTGCAACGCTGAAGATAAGGTTAGAAATATTTGCAAATGTAATGGATGCAAAACTAGAAATGATGACATTTAAAGCCGTTAGACCTAAAGCTATATAGATGAACTTGTCATGAACTGCATTTTCATTAGTTTCTGATATTCCATTAAATAAATTGGATATTTTTTCTGCATTTATGCTAGAAATTATCGTGTCACCACTTTTTTTACTTTCAGTACTTGTTAAAAGAAATTGCATTAAACGCTGATCATACTCTTTTTTAAATTCAGTATTAAAAAAGATGGATTTCATTGTTCTGATTTGATCTTCGGGTATTGTGTTCCTTTCCGTTTCAATTTTTATGGCATCATTGATTTCATCATGAGCCGCATTCATATCTAATTTGAGTAGTTCATAGTAGTTAATCATTTGGTATACATTTAGTTATAAAGATTTATCTTAATGTAAACATAAGATTTTATTTTTTGCAAACCTAAACATAAGATTTTTAAGAACATAGCTGTAAACCTCAGTTCACATGTAGAAAGTAGCTAATTCACCTTTTTTAAAACATTACATGACGTAGTAGGTTCGATCCGAAGGACAACTAGCCCGATTTGAAAGGTAACGCTCTAAACCTAGTTAGCCCAAATAGATGTACTCATTATTTCAATTAATGATGATTTTAATTGAGAACAATTATCGTATCTTTGAGTAATCCACTTAAAAGATGAACTATATTCTGATTTATATGCATTCCCTGTTAATTCGGTGTGTGTTGCATTTTCATAATCATAAATTCCAGTTCTAAGTTGTACTTCTGCTATCAGCTTATGCTCTTGAGACTTACAAATTTTTTGAGCTACTTGATTTGTACTTTTACAATCGAATTTCACTCGGCTGTAGAACTCAGATGATTCTTTATGAATCTCTTTTAATTTATTCAATTCATTATTACTAAAACAAGGAGCAGCATTCGACATTGTACATACAAGTGTTGTAGCTATCAGAAGAATAGTTTTTTTCATTTTTTATCCTTAGTAAAGTTTAGATAGATATCATCGCAGAAAATGACAAGCTTTACAAAAGTTTACATAGTGGAGGGCGTTCAAAAAGAAAATTACCTAAAATTATTGGCAGAAAGTATCAAAAAACTGTGTCAAGTGGCTTAAAAATCGTGGAACATATAAAAAGCCTAGTGCCAATATGAAACTAAGCTTCATAGGTTATTGATAAATAATAAATACTTGGTTTGTTGTTCTTTTCTTCATCTAAAAATATAGTGTGATTAACAATGTTAATCATAGGAGCTTAACATGGCTTCAAATGCACTAGTCACTACTCGCATTAACGAAAACATTAAGCATGAAGCAACAGAAGTTCTTGCAACAATGGGCTTAACTGTCTCAGATGCAGTTCGCTTGCTGTTAACCAAGGTAGCGAAAGAAAAGGCTCTGCCTTTTGAAATTTGGCAGCCCAATCCTGAAACCATTGCTGCAATGGAAGAAGATCTAAGCAAAGCAAAGAGCTTCACTTCTGTTAAAGATTTGATGGCTGATCTAAATGCGGACGATTAAGTACACATCAGCATTCAAGAAAGACTATAAACGTGAGAAAAAAGGCAGCATCGAAATACATTAGATGCTGAACTACAAACTGTTTTAGAATTATTGCAAGCTGATGAAGCCTTGCCTGAAAAGTATCGTGACCATGCTTTGGTCAGTAATTGGGTAGGTCATCGTGATTGCCATATCAAACCTGATCTCGTTTTAATCTATAAGAAAACAGAAGAAGGTGAACTACTAATTTTGAAATTAGTTCGCTTAGGCAGTCATAGCGAATTAGCAATTTGAATGATGTAACCCCCAAAGAGCGTTGACATACTCCGTACTAAACCGGTGATTTAATGGGGAGCATGTCAGCCTTCATCGTCAGTTACTTGTCTTTTTGCATTGTAATCTGTTTTTCTAATTCAGCTATCCGTGCATTTGCATTAGTGAGTTGTGATTCCACATATTTGATCGAGCCTGATTTTTCGAGTAGCTGTTCATATTTGGCTTGCAAGGCGTTGTAGTCTTCTTTTGCCTTATCTGTACTAGCAAGAGCGACTTTCAGCTTGTCGGTGGTGTCATCAGTTTGTTTGACCTGTTCATCAAGTTTGATTTGCACCTGTTCCAGTTTTTCTGTGGTATCTGCAAGCTGCTTTTCCAGTTGTTGCACTGTTTCCGCATATCCGCCTTGTACTGCATCAATCCGTTCTTGCAATAGGGTTGCAATGACTTGTGACACGGTAACAAGTTCCGCATCTTTCAGAGTTTTTGCCGTAGTAACGGCTGCCGCCAGTTGCTCTTCAAGGATCTCTTTGCGGTATTTGTTGATAGTGGTCTTTGATCCGCTACCAAGAACCGCAAGGATATTATCGTTAGTTGGGTTTGAGCCTTGTGCTGCAAGGGATTCGATGGCTTTTGCCACATCTGATTTAGTGATTGCCATGGGTTTATTTCCTATTGTGTACTGTACTGTATCGTATTTTAGTACATTACAGTACAGTACACAATCGATATTTTTTATGAATTATGACTAGCTAAAACTCTCTGCAGCTGTTCGCTAATGTTTTCCAATTTAGCAAAAGCCGATAGAAGATGATTTCTATTAGATTAATTAAAAAATAACAAGTATTTATTAGCGAGTGTCTACGAGCGCCACAACAAAAATTCGCGCCTAGACTCTCTGAAAAACAGCTTTTTAGGCTGAGAAGCCTAAATAAGCGTAAATCACATATAGATATTTGCATCTAGACCGAGCGGAGCGAGCAAAAAAAGCTTCTGAGCGAAGCGAAGTCATAGTTGCTTTTGCTTTTTACATAATTTTAGAAGGTATTTGCAAAAAATTGCCCCTACGAATCGAGCGAAAGCGAGATTCAATAGAGTTTGAGCGAGTGAAACAAAGCGAAAACCAACAAAAGAAAACGAATCAACCAATAGCAGATAAGCGAGATCCAAACACGCTAGATCTTTTTTCAAAAATGACAGATGCTCAACGTCATATGTTTGCTAATAAGCTTTCAGAATTACCTGAAATGGGGAAATATTCTCAAGGTACAGAAAGCTACCAACAGTTTGCTATACGTATTGCTGAGATGCTACAAGATCCTGAGCGCATCATAGAGCTATACCCACACCTCAAGAAAGTGGGATACATGCCATCAAATAAAAGGGACACGGTAAATGGCTAAGTTATCGCTAAGTGAAGTATCCAACCGCTTTAACGTCAGCCGCTCTACACTATACAGAGCTATCAAAGAAGGACGTATATCTCGAAGTGCTGATGGTCTTTTTGACATTGCAGAAGTCATTCGCTGCTTTGGAGAGCCAATTAAAAAGCACGAGCCAAACCAAGTAATAACCTCACTCAAAGATGATGCGGATTTGCGTCAGTTGGTTGACTTCATGAGAAAAGAGATTGAATCATACAAGGATAGAGAAAAACGTTATTTAGACCAAATAGACCGCTTCCAATTGTTGCTAGGACATAAAGAGTCAGAAGAAAAAATGTCTCATGACACACTAAAGAGACATTTCAATGAAACACCTTGTGACAACAATGATGACTCAAGTGAAAGTATTGAAAATAAAAGCATAGAGCCAAATTCATTATCTCATGAAACAGTAACGATACATACCAGTGAAGCACCAAAAAACGTATCACAGACACATCATGAGACAAGAAAAAGCGTAGCTTATTTGGCCGAGTACTGAGTGCGGTATTCGATGAGGACTAAGCCCCCAAGGAGCATTACGTATGAAAAAACTGAAAGAGATCCTACAAGGCATTGCATTTCTATTTATCGGGATTCCGATCATGATTATGGCCAGCATTATGGATCAACGAGCCTTTAAAAAGGAGCAGGATCAGCGCCAGAAAGCCCAAGATCAAAGCAAGTGATTGTTCATCAAAACTTATTAAAACCGTGGAACATGAAAAGTCATAAAAAAAGCCCATTCGAGGGTGAATGGGCTATAAAACTTGAATCAACAAATTGAATTATAACACAATTTCAAAAGCATTTCGTATAAGAGATTTTATGTTAAATAAAAAAGGCATCTTAAGGTGGGATACATTAAGTTTTAAATCCCAAAAAAATACTTTATAATTTAGCTATATAAATTTAAACATACGTACTAACATGTCTGAAAAAACTAAAATCTTTATTAGCTATAGTCACAAAAATGAAAAACACTTTATGGCATTAATGTCACATCTAAATGCTATAGCTAAGTACAACAATTTAGATATTTTCACAGATCAACAGATTGATATTGGAGAAACTTTAGATGAGGCTATTCAAGAGAAGCTTCAAGAAGCACATATGGTTGTTTGTATTGTAAGTACAGAATATTTAAATTCGGATTACTGTATACGTAAAGAGTTAGAAATAGCTTTAGAGAAACAACTTATTGATAATACAAAAATTTTCCCAATTATTGCTGAAGAAAGTATGTGGAAAAGAACTTATTTTGGGCAATTAAAATGTGCGCCAAAAGATGGTGGCCCTGTAAGTAAGTATGAGAATATAGACTCAGCCTATTTAACAATAGTTGATCAACTTATGAATCAAATTGAAAAAAATAGAGAATCTGAAATTGAAAAAAAAAAGACAATCTGACTCCAGCGCTGTTCTTACAGTCGGAAAAGTTTAATAAATATATAAATGACTTAGGTATAAATATAAAGCATCCTCAAAAAGACTTATTGCTTTTAAATGATGTTTTTATTTATCCAGATATGGAGCATATAAATAGTAATTCAACTATTAAATATAAGCAGATCCAATCTAATAAGATTATAGATAAATTTGATTATGCCTATATTATTGGATCTGATAAGTCAGGAAAAACGGCTTTACTAAAAAAATATTGTAATGACTTAATTGATTTGGGATATCAAGTAGTTGCTTTAAAAGCTGAAGAAATAAAACATTTTAGTGCTGAACAATTAGTTAAGATATGCTCAAGTAAGTTTGGGATTAAATATGATAGTAATCAATCAAATTTTGTTTTATTAATAGATGATTTTCAAAGTCTAAAAATAAGTGAAAGATATGAGAATAATTTTTTAGATTCAATAAGTAATTTTTTTAAAAAAATATACTTTTTTGTTGATAAACAACATTTTTTTGGGGATAGATCAAAACATTTAAATATAAAATTTGAAATATTCGAAATTAAAAATTTAGGTCATCTTAAGAGAAATGAACTATATAGTAAATGGTATAGTATTGGTGTTGAATCATTATATATCCAAAATGATTCTGATTTCCTAAAGAAAATTGATAATTTAACTAATCACTTTGACTTATTGTTAAGAAAAAATGTTATGGATGCAAAACCCATGTACATATTAACAATTATTCAGACTTTAGATAATATTAATTTATCTAGAGACTTTTCTTTAACATCTTATGGTCATTGTTATAATTCTTTAATATTAAGTTTGTTACAAAAAATACGCGTAAATCACAATGATTTTGATGGTATTTTGAACTTCCTTTCATTTTTAGCTTATGAAATGTTTACTAAAAAAATTAAAAGCATATCCGAAGAAGATTTTGATATTCTATTAAATGAATATTATAAAGAATACGTTATTTCATTAGATATAAAAAATATTTTAATGGATGCAAATATCATTTACCTAGATGATAATTTGGATTTAATTTTTTCACAGAAGTATATATATTATTTTTCTTGTTCAAAATATATTGCAGCAAATCAAAGTAATTTATCTAGTGTGGTAAAAAATTTATGTGAAACTATTCATACTGAAGAAAGTGCTAATATATTGATATTCTTAGTTCATCATTCCAACTCTACAGACTTTTTAGATTATATCTTAGAATATAGTTCTAGTCTTCTTGAAGATTTTCAACCTCATTATCTAACAATTAATCAAAATACAATTTTGAACGAAAAATTTAGAAAAATTTTATCGAAGGAAATTGCACAAATTTCTTTGTTAAATAAAAATATTTATGAAGAAAGAAGCAAAAGCTTGGCTCTTCGAGATCAAACAGAAGAACCTGATACTATTTTAGATTCAGCTATCAATTCATTTGAAGATTCTAAAGATGAACTGAAAGAAGAGTTAGAACAAAGTGCAGAATTAAAACAGATAAATGATTCTAGCACTATCTTCAGATGTTTAGAGGTTTTAGGACAAATTGCAAAGAATAAACATGGCTCATTTAATAGAACTAGACTTGAGAATCTTCTAGATTCAAGTTATGGGCTTGGACTTAAATCTTTATCATTTTTTCTTGATATCTTAATGAAGTCGGATAATGAACTTAAAGAATTCATGATTTCAATCATTCAAGAAAAAAATAAAACTTCTGAAGAAGAAGCTCTTTCGATAGCAGAAAAAATGATTTTTGAAATGTGTAGATCTGTATGTAGATATTTAATTAATTTTATTGCGAAAGCTACAGCGTCTCCTCAATTAGATCAGATTATAAATGACCTATTATTAAAAAATAGTAATCCTGCATACCAATTAATATTTATTCAAACACAATTACAATTAGGACGCATTCCTAAGAGAGAGATAAAGGTTCTTTATGAAAATGAAAATGAAAAAAATATGATAGTTACAACACTACTTCAAAATATGGTTTTAAATTATATATACATGAATAAAATAGATTTTTCTGAAAAAAAATGGATAAGTGCTAATCTAAAAATTCCAATGAATAGTCAATACAATAAGGTGCCCGAAAATTCTTTGATTAAGACAGTTCTATAGTTTCCCATCACTATAGTTAGTATAAATTTTCTTATGAGAATTCAAAAATGGGAGCCTAAGCTCCCATTTTTATTGATGATTTTTTAATTCTTTTAGCATAGCATCCCGTAAGATTTCATTCATACGTGTTTGATAACCTTTTCCTTGTGCTTTGAACCATGCAAGCACATCAGCATCTAACCGAATTGAAGTTTGTTGCTTTACTGGACGATAGAATTGATTGTGGCGTACAGCATTACTCCAGTCGGTAATTTCAGGCATATCTGAGAGATCTAGCTGATTGTCAGGAACCGTTCCCTTAGCAAGCAAGCGTTGAATTTCAGCATCTTGCTTGTCACTGAATTTTTCATTCAGTTCTTTGCGTGAGTATCTAACCATGCTCATATCTATCTCGCTCCGCCTTAGTGACTTGTCTTGCACTAATGATTCGTATGATTTCACAGTCATCTTCATCAAAGATGGTGTGAGCTACTAAGAGCATTAGTACGCCTTTTACTTTTCCAATGGTTTGCCAACGTTCTTCACCATCGGTATGTCTGTCCTGGATTGAGATCCTTAATGGATCATCAAAAACAAGGCTTGCAGTTTCGAAAGAGACATCGTGCTTTTTTTGATTCTTTCGATTCTTAGCCTCATCCCATTCGAAATACTGTTTCATAAAAAACATTCAAATTTGTATATACAATAATGTATCACAAAATTGTATCACTCAAGTTGAAAAGCGTAATTTTTAGTCAAAATTATTGGCCGAAAGTGACAAATCTGTTCAATAAAAAGCCGACTTGTTTCAAAATCGGCTTTTTGGGCATTTGGGGATTTTTAAGGTTTTATTAAGTATTTGATATTTATATTAATATACAAGTGTATTACGTATAACCACCATTATGTTAAATGGATAGTACTTTAGTGGATTATTCATGCTTCCCATTTAGAAAAACTTGCGGAGCCTTTTCTAATCTGTAATCCTTGCCACTAAGGGTGTCTAGCTAAGCTAAGGCAGGTGTTTATTGTAGTCGGGCCGCTACAATGCTGATAAAGAGCACCTGTATGTTTAATTTCAAGATTTTTAATAGAATCTCTACGGAAGTATTGACGATAAAAAATGACCTCCAGCTTAATTCTGAGATTCAACTCATAACAAAATATAAGACCTCTACTTCTGAAGATTATAAAAAAGCAATTATTTTGATCTTTAAAGAACGTGGTTATTCAGCTTTAGAGATTGGTCAACTATTGGAAAATTAAAGTAAAAGATTTATTCTGATCAGATAGGCACCCTTATTTAAAGGTGCCTATTCATTTTAGAAATTCTTAAATTTCAATCTGACTACCTAGCTCTACCACCCGGTTAGAAGGGATTTTATAAAAATCACTGACAGGGCTGGTATTTTTTTGCATTGCGACAAATAACTTTTCACGCCATGTAGACATCTTGTTGGACATACTTGGAATTAATCTTTCTCTAGAAACAAAGAAGCTGATATTCATTAAGTCATACTCAAGATCCAGTACTGAAAAAGCTTGTTTCAATGAATGAGGCACATTAGGCTCTTCTTTAAAGCCATAATGGATCGTTATTCTGAAAAAACCATTCTCTAGTACTTCAGTAACGATTCGCTTAGCTTCATCAACATACGGGATTTCAGAAGTCTTGATTGTCACCAAAAAATTACGTTCATGCAGAACTTTATTATGCTTTAGATTATGTAAAAGCGCATGGGGTACGACTTGAGGCGTTCCAGTTAAAAATACGGCATTTCCACTCACTTTCTGACCTGTCTGTTCAAGGTGCTCAAGAAACACATTCAGTGGAAGCGTGTCCTTCTGCAGTTTGTCCTGAAGAATCTCTCTGCCTTTTTTCCAGGTCATCATAAGGGTAAAAACGATAACTGCAATAACGACTGGCACCCAGCCACCAATCAGGACTTTTAATAAGTTTGAACTTAGTAAAATTAGATCAATAAAGGCGAACGGAATAATGAACAGCAAGACTTTCCAGGTTCTCCATTTCCAGTAACTATAAGCCAGAAAAGCCACTAGCAGGGTGTCACAGAACATGGTCACAGTGACGGCCAGACCGTAGGCACCTGCCAATTTACTGCTACTTTCAAATATTAAGATCAAAATAGTGATGGAGATAAACAGGAGCCAGTTCAGTAAAGGAATATAAATTTGTCCAATTTCCGAAGCAGAGGTATGTAAAACTGTAAGCCTAGGTAGATATCCCAACTGGATTGCCTGTTTAGCCATAGAGAATACCCCACTGATTAAAGCCTGTGAGGCAATCACTGCTGCTGCAGTAGCTAGAATAATCATTGGATAGAGAAAGGCTGAAGGCAGAAGTAGGTAAAAAGGATTAGTAATAGCCGAAGGATCTCTTAACAGTAATGCTCCTTGCCCAGCATAATTCAGCATCAGACATGGCAGTACAATTAAAAACCAGCCTAACTTGATCGGTAAAATACCAAAATGTCCCATATCCGCATATAAGGCTTCACCACCTGTTACGGTTAAAACCACAGCCCCCATCACAAAAAATGAAATAAAAGGATTGTTAATAACGAATAAAAAAGCCCAGTGCGGGCTGAATAGTGCAAGAACAAATGGACTTTGAATAATACTTATAATGCCAATGGCACCAATAGATAGAAACCATAACAGGGTAATAGGACCAAAAAATTTCCCCATCATTGCAGTACCATGTTTTTGAACGGCAAAGAGGGCTATCAGAATTCCAATACTGATGGGAATAATGAAGCGATCAAATGACGGGGCAGCAACAGAAAGGCCCTCAACTGCAGATAGAACAGAAATGGCAGGAGTGATAATACCGTCACCGAAGAAGAGTGATGCTCCAATGAAACCTAAGATAATGATTGCAAGTCTTTTTCCACGGGATAATCCTTTTTGCCTAAGGTTTAAGGCGAGTAATGCCATGATACCCCCTTCACCATTGTTATCAGCTCTCATGATCACCAAAACATATTTAAGCGAAACAATTAAGGTAATGGTCCAAAAGATTAAAGAGAGAATTCCTAGGATATTAAGTTCATTAATAGGTAGCCCGCGTGTCGCATGAAAGCTTTCTTTTAATGCATATAATGGACTCGTTCCTATATCGCCGAATACTACTCCTAGGGCAGCCAGTGTTAATGCTGGTACTGCCGGCTTACTCACATTATTTTGCATATATTTGATTTACAAAATTGGGGAGCCTCGAATTTTATCATCTGGCTTCTCATGAAATTGCCTTGTACATAAAAACCCATACTTTCTTAGAGTGTTATAGTTTTTCTAGCTAAGCCTGCACTATATAGGTGCTATTTCACTTATAAGTAATCCAAAAATATATGATTCTTTAATAGATAATTTTAAGTTTTTTCTAAAATTAACATAATACACCTTATACGCAGTTCATCTGTAAGTCCAAAATAGAAATGTCCGGAGGATGGCATATAACTGTAAAAAACTATCTTTAGGTAGGTATCAACTGACATTTTGCCCATTTTAGGTAGGTATCAACTGACATTTTGCCCTTTTAGGTAGGTATCAACTGACATTTTGCCCATTTTAGGTAGGTATCAACTGACATTTCGACCCTTTTAGGTAGGTATCAACTGACATTTTGCCCTTTTAGGTAGGTATCAACTGACATTTTGCCCATTTTAGGTAGGTATCAACTGACATTTTGCCCATTTTAGGTAGGTATCAACTGACATTTTGCCCTTTTAGGTAGGTATCAACTGACATTTTGCCCATTTTAGGTAGGTATCAACTGACATTTCGACCCTTTTAGGTAGGTATCAACTGACATTTTGCCCTTTTAGGTAGGTATCAACTGACATTTTGCCCATTTTAGGTAGGTATCAACTGACATTTTGCCCATTTTAGGTAGGTATCAACTGACATTTTGCCCTTTTAGGTAGGTATCAACTGACATTTTGCCCATTTTAGGTAGGTATCAACTGACATTTCGACCCTTTTAGGTAGGTATCAACTGACATTTCTACTTTGGGCTTACAATTGGGAATTCGTATAACGGCCATTATGTTAAATAGCTGTTGGGCTAGATGATTTTTATATAAGAAGTTATTTAACAAAAATTAATACATATGTAATATTTAGTATATGAGATTATATGTGCCATCTTTTTTAAAGGAATTTAACCTAATGTTTTTTAATCAAAAATATTTTTTTCAAGCAAGCTTCATTACGATGGTTATCGGTTTTGGTATGAATTTAAATGCAAGTGAAGTCAGTCAAAATGAGAAAAATATTGAAAAAGTTGTTACCCAATCATTTAAGCCACTTATAGATGAGTATGGTGTAGCTGGTATGGCTATAGGCGTAATTTACAACGGTAAAAGTTATGAAAAATATTATGGTGTCCGATCTAAAGATACAAATGAAAGCGTAAATAGTCAGACACTTTTTGAGTTAGGTTCTTTAAGTAAAACTTTTACTGCTATTTCAGGAACATATGCCAATAATCAAGGTAAAATATCGTTCAACGATCATCCTAGTAAATACGTCCCTGCTTTAAAAAATTCAGAAATTGATAAGGTAAATTTATTAGAGTTATTAACTTATACAAGTGGCAATTTGCCATTACAATTTCCAGATAATATCAAAACTGATAAGCAAATATTAGAGTATTTCAAAAATTGGAAAGTAAAGAATCCTCCTGGTACTTATCGTGAATACTCAAATCCAAGTATAGGACTTTTTGGGTATCTAACTGCAAAATCGATGAATGTTCCTTTCTCTTCATTATTAGAGAAGACTGTTTTTCCTCAACTTAATTTGAAACATACATACGTCAATGTTCCAGAAGCACAAAAAACGAACTATGCTTTTGGTTATGATGAAAATAATAAGCCAATTCGAGTTAATCCTGGTCCATTGTCGGATGAAGCATATGGCGTTAAATCAACACTCCCAGATATGCTTAAGTTTGTAAATTCGAATCTTAATGTAGATACAAATAGCCCTGCTATGAAAAAAGCTATACTGGATACACACAAAGGATATTTTAAAGTTTCTGATAGCGGTATGACACAAGCACTTGGATGGGAAATGTTTTCTTATCCCACTACTTCTGAAATTCTACAGGCTAGTAATTCAAAACAAATCTTATTGGGCTCAAATCCTGTTGTAAAAGAATTATCGCAACCAAAATCTAAAGTTTTTCATAAAACAGGTTCGACTAATGGCTTTGGGGCGTATGTTTTATTTATTCCAGAAGAAGGATTTGGATTGGTTATGTTAATGAATAAAAAGATACCAAATGTAGATCGTATTAAGGCTTCATATAATGTTTTTGAGACATTGAAAGATAATTAACTTTCTCTAAAATTAACATAATACACGTTATACGAAGTTGAATGAAAAATTGAGACTATAGCCTTAATTTTTATGTATTTTTTTAATTTAACACCTAGGCCAGTGCCTAGGTTTTTTCATCTCGTATAACAGCCATTATGTTAAGTGATTAAAAAAGCCTTGAAATAGTTGTAAATTAGTTGTAAAATAGTTGTATATTAATTTCACACCTATGGAGGTTTTTATATGTCAAGAATGTCAAAAACAAGCGCCAGCTATATTCGTATTGCGGATAAGATTATTTTTACCTATGCGGAACTAGTACCTGGCAATCATCATGAGTTCAACAAAAAAAATAAAGGCGTACCAGTTGCCGCTGTGCATTATGAAAAATTAGACGAGTATATAATTTTACGTGATGGTCAGGAACAACCGCTGTGCATTGATGACCCGAAAAAATTTATCAGATCAATTCGCCGATTAAATAAAGATTGTGAAATCATAAATAAGCTATGACCATATTTAATGGAATACCTAGAATGACACTTTTAACGATAGTTTAAGCGTTTACACAGTTTTATTTACAGTCTCTTAAGTTTTCCTAAAATTAACATAATACAGCTTATACGCAATTTGATTGTAAGCCCAAAATAGAAATGTCTGCTTTCGAAATATCTTATCTCAATACTTTCTTGGCGGACTTTTTTCAAGGTCCAATATAATTCAAATGTTACTTTTACGGATTATTTCATTTAGTTTAATAAAGTAATCATTGTAAATACTTTGAGCTAGAGTACCATTTTTTATATTAACCCAAATATCCCCATTATTATTCCAGTTAGCTAATTCCGGGATATCGATATAGACAGGCCAATTAGGCGATTGACCTAATTTGGTAGATGGAAATTGTTCTTGGACTAGAGCCAATAAATTTTCTCGTTCTTCTATGGTCACAGTTACATTTTTAAAATCTGATAAAATTATACCTAAAAAGAATGTTCCAAATTTTGAGCGATCGAATTCAATTCTAAATCTGATTTTTTCAGATTCCTCTTTTTTGAAGATACTAATTCCTGAATAGGGTTTAGATGTGAGCTCTCCCTCAAGAATATAGTCTGTGCATAATTGACTTAAGTCTTCTCTTAATTTTAAGAGTAAGTTTTCTTGTACTTGTACTTTCAATGTTTCAACTTCAATGAGTGCTTTAATATAGTCATCATGATTTAAGATATTTTTTAGCATAGCTGTTTGTTCTTCTCTACTAAGTAAGGTAATAAAAACTTGCGAAATATATAGCTTCAACTCTTCTAGAAAGACTTTAACACGGTCATTTTTCGTATAAAGAATACCCTCAGTTAACCATTCAATTAAATCTGCATAACCTAAGATCAAGAGTTTACGTTGAGATTGTAGCAATTTAGATTCTTCTTCGGAGATGCTGTATTTGCTAGGTTCTTTCCCATCACCGGACAAATATATAAGTTGCCATCGGTTGGAATATCGTTGTTCTAATTCATCAGCATAATCTTTGAGTTGATTCTTTTGATCGACAGCAAAAGGTTTATTTTCGTAAGCGTCCGCTGAATCCCATACCTATTTTTTAATTCGATTTAGGTTTCCAGCGGTGTGGTAGCAATTCTTCAATTTGGGTCACTTTGTGTGTCGGTAACCTTTTCAGCACATCACTTAAATAGGCATACGGATCCAAGCCATTCAGCTTTGCTGACTGGATTAAAGTCATGATATTCGCCGCTCGCTGGCCGCTGCGCAGCGAGCCAGCAAACAGCCAGTTCTTGCGCCCTAAGGCCCAAGGTCGCATTTGATTCTCTACCCAATTATTGCAAATCGGTAGATTGCCATCATCCAAATAGCGGCTTAAAGCTGGCCAACGCTTCAGAGTGTAATTGATGGCCTTGGCGGTGGGAGAACTCGATGGCACCGTCAGATGATGTTGGTTGAGCCATTCATATAGTTGTTGCATCACTGGTTGACTATGCTGTTGTCGGTATTCGCGGCGGTCTTCCGCTGTACCATCGGTCTTTTTCCTGAGTTCTGCTTCTATCGCATACAGTTTCTGAATCAGCACCAATGCCTGTTCAGCGACCTGACTTTTCCCAGTTACATGCAGTTCATGGAATTTACGACGTGCATGGGCCATGCAGCCCACCTCAATGACCTGACCTGATTTGAAGCGTGCTTTATAACCACTGTAATCATCACAGACTAGATAACCCTGCCAGCCTTTCAAGAACTCTGCAGCATGCTGGCCTGAACGACTATCCTGAAAGTCATAGATCACCGCCTGAACTGGATTGTACTGTGTAGTGGCATAGGCCCAGACATAACCTTTCTTCGGTTTTTTATCATTCTCACCCATCCGCATGATGGTGACTGGTGTTTCATCTGCATGCAGCACCTGCTGTTGCAGCACCACCTGTTTTAAGGCATTGGCCAGAGGTTCCAGTTCCACACCGCAGCGACCAATCCAGTCAGATAAAGTGGATCTGGACAGATCAATGCCAGCCCGCTGATAGATCAGACGTTGACGGTACAGCGGCAAATGATCGGCATACTTCGATACCAGCACATGGCTGAGCAATTCAGGTGAAGCAATGCCTTTATCAATCACATAGGCGGGCATCGCTTGCTGAGTCAGAGTGTCACACTGATCACAGACCCATTTACCACGCACATGCTGTTCCTTATAGAACTGTGCCGGTCTGAAA
>NZ_JACASN010000041.1:0-14955 GCF_013390985.1 Acinetobacter sp. Swhac1
TCACCGAATGAGCTGATCACGCTGACCACAGACACCGTGACCCTGACAGCAACAGCGACGGATAAAGATGGTGACGTGCATAGTGCGTTCATCAACCTGGGCGACAAAGTTGGCTTCCGTGATGATGCGCCAACCATTACCGCAGGTTCTACATTAGGTATTATTGCTGTTGATGAATCAGCCCTAGCCACAGGTGCATTACCAGCAACTGACCCAGATGGAATGGGACCATTCAATGCCGCAGCAACCAATAAGCTTCAAGGTTTTGCAACCAATGCGTTTACCACGAATTATGGTGCAGATGGTGCAGGTAGTATTGTTAAAACACTGCAAGTTTCAACAACAGGTGTTTCAAGTGGTTTGCGTGATACCGAAACAGGCAATCTTATTTACCTCTACAAAGTGGATAATGATGTGGTTGGTCGTGTTGGTAATGTGAGTAGTGCAAATTCAGCAGGTGCGGAAGCATTCCGTATCGCTTTAAGTGGCGATGATGTGACCTTGACGCAATCTCGTTCAATTCGTCATGCAAACCCAGCCGATCCAGATGAGTTGGCAACACCTGCAACGATTGCGAATGCTGCAATCCGACTTCAAGGTGTGATTGCCGATAAGGATGGTGATACAGCAACGCATAGTATCAACATCGGCGATCGCTTCAAATTCTTGGACGATGGTCCAACATTCACCAGTTCGACTACTGCGATTTTGGATGAGCGATACTTACCACTAGGTAGTAACCCGAACCCATTAGAACTCACCAAAACAGGTACATTAAACCTGAACTTTGGTGCAGATAAAAATTCAGGTAGTGTTGCCGATGTCAAGTTTACCCAAGCAACCATTGATAATCTGGAAAACAACTGGGACAACATTGTTGCAAATGGCGGTACAGGTCCAGCCAACAATGAAAATCTGGTATTTGTACTTTCAGTCGATGGTCATACCATTACCGCAACCGATGGTGCAGGTGGTGCAACTGTATTTACCATTGTATTGGACAACATCAATCCATGGGCCTATACCGCAGGTTACACCTTTACCCTAAGCAAAGCACTGGAACACAACAGTCTGTCATCTATTAATATTCCATTTAACAGTTTAAGTATTATAGACGGTGATGGTGATACCACTGTGGGTAACATTGTGGTGACAGTGATTGACGACGCACCAGACACATCGATCCCTGTCAATGTCATTGTGTATGAAGACTTGTATATTCCGCCATCAGGTACGCAACATTCAAATACCTTTAACACCAATGCCGATGCAAAAGGTGGAACAAATGCGAATACAGTGATTAATGCTGTTGGTAACCCAGGTACAGCAGGTACGCCTGTTCCAGCCAATACACAGGTTTTTGTAAATGGTGTAGCTCAAAATATTCTAAGTGCTGCCGAAGTTACGAATGGTGTAAAAGCCTACGAAACCGAATATGGTTATGCCAAAGTCAATGTCAATGGTACGATTACTTACTATCCAAAAGGTGACTTTAGCGGTACAGATACCTTTACCTATACCACAACAACGGATAACGGTTCTAAAACCTTTACCGTGAACATGGAAGTCATTCCTGTATCCAATGATGCACCGGTTATTACTGTACAGAATGTATTTACAGATGAAGATACATCCGTCGCTCTAAATCTGGTGAAACCTGCGATTAAGGATAATACGGATAATGATGTAACAGGTGTGAATCATGCACTTGGTGACAATCCGGAACGTCTAGGCGTGATTACACTTACTCTTAAAGGTGATGGTGCGCATCCTAATGGTGTTGCAACAGGCTCACATTACACCAACAACGGTGCTACCCTGACGAATGCAGGAGGTACGGATTATACGCCGTCTTCTACTGCCGGCAATGGTGACAAGACTTATAACATTGTGATTGTTGATGCTATGGGTCAGGTTGATCATACCTACCACCATGCAGGTATCACGTTGGGTATGCCAAATACCATCTATATGACTGAGGCAGACTATCAGGCGATTCGTGCCAAACCGGGTGCAGATCGTCATGAAAACTTCTCTATAGATGTTACTGCGACGAGCTACGAAGTCTATCCTGCGGGTCATGCAACAGGCACACCAGGTGCAATCCGTACAGAAGCAGAGTATGGATGGGGTTCTGGTACGACACCAAACAATAATTCAGACGATGCTCTGGGTCAGGGTGCAACCAGTACCTCAACGATTCAGGTGTCTGTACGTGCCGTGACTGATGATGCAAGTCTGGTTTATGATCCGAGTTTTGTAACCGCAGGTACAAGCACAGGTACAACAGTATCCATGGGCGCTGCTCGTGGCGATTCTGACCCATCGAATAATCCGAATTACACAATGGCGTATACGGATAACCGACATGCAACTGTTACTCTTAATGAGGATAAATATTTTGCCCTTAACCCTGTAATTGATGCAGCTTATACCGATCGTGATGGTTCAGAAGTACGTTCGATTACCATTAGCAACCCAAATGGTTCTGGCGGTCCGATTATGGTCTGGCATAGCAGCATTTCTGGCAATGGTAACTGGAGAGTATTGAACGAAGGTGAAAGTGTAACCATAAGCAGTCGCAGTGGCACGAATGGACAGACTGGTACTGAAACCAGCTTCTCGTTAATCCGTATTGCAGCCGGTCAGGACTTTAGTGGTGAGATCGATGATATTCGGATTACGATTAATACCCATGACCGTGATAGCGATGGATTCTACTATGATCATGACAGTAATCCGGCGACAGCACCTGTATGGCAAACTGGTACCACGAATCAGAATCCAACACCAAATGTACCGTCAGAAGCGAATACAGCTAACAACACCATCTGGTTAAATCTGAATGTACCACCTGTTGCAGGAGATGTTAACAACACGACTGATCCATGGACATGGGAAGATACAGCAGTTAATTTCCTTGCAGGCGTTCAGGTTTCAGATAGAGATGCACTCTATACTGTCCTAACAAATCCACATGGCGAGCGCATGAATAGCGTCACCATCAAAGATATCCCTGCCGACTGGAAACTGATACCGCCAACAAACGATGGTACATGGGCAGGTGCATGGGTCGCACTCGATCCAGATGGTATTGACAATGATTATGTGATTACCTTTAACGGTACATCTGATCAGGTAGCTCGTGAGGCGGTACTGGATGCATTCCAGATTCTGCCACCAGCACATAGTAGTCTGGACCATGATTTTAACGTTATTGTCAATTCAACCGACAGTAATGCGATACATGGTAACTCAGCACCGAAAGACACATCCTTAACGATTGCAGTCGAAGTAAGAGCAGTACCGGAATCCTTTGAATACTATCCTGCACCTGGAGTAGTAGGTGGTCGGGATGATCCATCTGGAAATCCATTATTCCCGACGAATGGGGATAACCCTGCAAACTGGCGACCACGTAATACCGATGGTAATGCAAACAATGCGAACAACGATACATCGGCACAGCCAGGTACTGACGATCTGACCATGAATCCTGATCATACTTATACCTATAATCCAGCGAATAAGGATGATCCACAACTGACGACTGTGGCTCAGGAAGATCAATGGTTTACACTGCATAAACCAAATGATAGCTTTAACTTCAAATCGCCATGGTATAACGAAGATGGCACAGGTGCAGGCGGTACAAATGGTAATAAGGAAGACACCTTTGCTGCATTGACTGCATATCGTGTAGTTCGTGATCCGATGACCAACGCTATTACTAGTTTAGAGCCAATAACAGGTGCTCAGTTCCAGGTTCCTGGTGGTGGTGCATCTGGTGGCAATGGCGTGCGCATTCCTGTTGCGGATCTGGATACAGTACAGTTCAAGTCTCCTCTAAACTTCTCGGGTGAAGTCTATATTAAAGTACAGGCAGTTACCCGTGATTATGATGAAGATAGTAATACCCCAACAGCTTATGAAACATCTGGTGTGGCATGGTTGAAGAACCTGATTGTCCTGCCTGTTGCTGAGGAAGTTACTGTAGGGGTCGATGCACGTATTCATGCGTATGAAGATCAAGGACGTAATGATCGTACCGAAGCTGGTCATGGCTATGATGATGTAAACAACAAGATTAAACTCAACATCAAACCATTTAGCTCGGATACAGATGAAACCTTTAATATCAAGGTAAGTAATATTCCTATGGATCCACTGGATCCTGTGGGCATTGGTACCGAGATCTACTATAACGTTACTAAGTTACTGCTAAGTAGCGATCCGGCGCACAATCCGAATGCTTATCTGGAAGCAGATCCGGCTAATGCAGGTAAGCTCAGACTGGTTATCAATGACTTTAAGAGCAATTTACCACTAGAGATGGTACCGCCTAAGGACAGTAACAACGAGTTTACCCTGAAAGTGGATGCCGAAGCAGTCGATACCCTCTATATCCCGGGTGTTGTGGATCCTGCCTATACTTCTGTGACGCAGATTCAGCATCCACTGGATATTCGTATCACCCTTCAAGGTGTACCGGATACTCCGGATCTGGATACGACAGATCGCACTGTTGCAGTGGGTAATCACTACGTAGAATCTGATCTGGATACTGTTGGTGGAGCTGGTGCGGGTGGTAAGAACCTGATTCTACTTAAAGATCTGGTAGATGGCTTAACCTCAGGCGAACTGAATTCTGTGAAGAACTCAGGTACATCTGCTGATGGTTCGGAAACGCTTACCCTGCGTATTACTGGCTTACCGGATGGCTTTGATCTGGAAGGTGCTGGTCCGATCATTGGTAGTGGTACGGGTGAAGCTCGTTTATGGTCGATTCGACCACAGGATATCGATAGTGGTGCTATTAAAATTAAGACACCACCGAACTTTAGTGGTCGTGTCGCATTTACTGTGCAGCCTGTCGTAACAGAAAACGACAACAACTCGGAAATCTTCTTTGCACCGAAGAATGTTGTCTTTGAAGTTGTACCTTCGGTAGAAGCAACACTGAATGTAACATCGGATGTAGTGGAAGACGACTATACACACAGTAAGATTGACTTTAGACCTGTCTATCATGGTGAAACAGGCAATGATACGGACGAAGTTGTGGACTGGGTACGTATTCGTGTTGATCAGATTAAAAATACTACGAATGGTGACCTGACGTTATATGTACGCTCCGGTTCAACAGGTAACTATACATATACCGATGCCGAAGTTGCTCATAAAGTGAATGTTGGTGGTGTTGAGTATTATCAGTTCAATGCTGCTGATGTAAACAATGTATATGTCAAGGGTCCTGTGAACTATTATGGTGACATTACCATTAATAACATCCAGTATCAGGTAAGTGATACTGCAAATCCGGCGCTGGGTTCTACAACACCACTTAATCCAAGTACACGCATTGACTCTGCGAATCACACATTACACTTCCGTGAAGTGACTGATCCGATGGATGTTATCCGTGGATTGATTAATACAACAACAGGTACTTCGACAGGTACAGGTGCAGATCTTCCAAATATCCTGCACATGACGACCGATGGTTCTGTACGTGTGAACTTTGATGTGACCAAACCGGCTCAGCCTGGTAACGCTCTTGTGGTTGGTGGCGACTATGATGGTAGTGAACGTATAGTAGGTATCGTGATCGAGGGAGTACCGGAAGGTGTAACTGTTTCGGGAGCCATATTTGCTGGTAATGGCAAATGGATTGTCCAGAACCCTACGGCTACTATGAATGGTCCTGTATCCAAATATGTTGATTTTGTGGTTGGTAGTCAGGCAGGGGATATTAACCCAACTGAAATTACCATTACTACATTTACACAAGATGGAACAGCCGGTGCGGTGATTTCTGATTCTATCTCATGGTGGTTAAGCGCAGACTTTGCAGGTACTGTACCTCAAACCTTGCCAACCATTGAGGTAATGCCTCGAGATCCAACCCATCCGGAGGATGGTGCTAATATCAATCTGAATACTGTGGTGAGTGGTACGATTGACATCAGTAATAACCCGACATCAACACATCATGATGTTACGGTAACCATCCGTACCAAACTGGGTGATGGTGTGGAGTTGGTTGATGGTGCGAATAATCGATTAACCCGTACAGAAGTAGAGGAAAATGGAGAAACAATCGTTCTATGGACGATGACAAGACAAAATCAGCCAAACGCTAATTTACAGACTGCTCTGAATGATATGCTGGCTGAGATTCGGGTCGTACCACCAGTAGATGCTAATAACAACTCAAACAATAGTATGGGTGGTATGGGCAACTGGGATCTGGATGTAACAGTTACATTGCAAAATAATGCAGGTTTCTGGGTACAGGTTGATGCAGACAGCCGTATTACCTTATATCCTGTGACCGATGAGGGTGCAATTACGATTAATGCACCAGCGTCAGTTGAGGAAGAAAACATCATTCCAATCAGTCTTGAAGTGACGAATGGTAAAGATGTGGCAGGTGACTGGGTTGTCGTGGATGGTGTAGTTTACATCAAGATAGATAGTAGTGCTGTTCCGGGTACCCTGTATCATAATGGTTCGGCACTGAGCACCACGACTAGTGTTCCGGCAGGTATTCCTGCAGGCAGTTACTATGTCGTACCTGTTGTTGCACCGGGAAGTAAACTGGTAACTGGTCTGGAATATCGTCCAACCGACCCTTATGACAGTGGCGACATTCCATTTGAAGTGTATGCACGCAACAAGGAAAATCCAGACCTGGTCAATGGTGTCGATACATCAATTGAAGTATCACACAACCAGACTGTATTAAAAGTGAACCATACCAATACCCCACCAGATATTTCGGTGACTTCGAATGGTACGGAGCATAATGGTGCAGCAGCAACGGCGGCTAACAAATTCACCGAAGTTGCATGGAAAGGTACTTTGTTGCCGGATCCAATCGAAACCATTAAGTCTGTCTATATCGAAGGCTTACCAACCGGCTTTACGGTATGGTATGGCAATGCAGGTAGTGAAGCGCTTGCCAACAACGCAGGTGAGGGTTTATGGGTTGTTCCAACAGCACCGAATGCGACGACAGTACCGAAGATCTGGATTCAGGCACCTGCAAACTGGAGTGGTACACTTCCAGCTGGTATCGCCGGTACACAAAACAGTGGGTTAAAACTGAATATTGTGACTCAGGAAGCAGGTAGTACAGCGGCAACGATACATGATCTACCATTTAAGTTTGTGATTGTTCCGAATGCGACAGGTATTGAGTTGAACCCAACCATGAGCTTTGGCTTTGCAGGTGACTTGATTGACTTGCGTCTTAACGCTGCAATGGATGATCCGGTTGTAATTAACAACAATAATCCGTCAGTTGTAGATGCGCATATTGAACGTACAGATTTGACATTGACAGGTTTCCCTGATGGTGCAGGCGTACAGTTCTTTATCGGTACGACAGCTATGGATTCAACTCGTGCGAGCTGGAATGCAACAACATCGGCGTGGGAGCTTAAGGGCTTGACGCAGAGTGAGCTGAACGAGCTGAAGTTTATGCATACTGCTACAGCAGGTAAGCTGACCAACCAGATCGGTATTACAGCATTTACCTACGAAACAGATGTGACAACTGGAGCCAAAGTTGGTAATGATTCACCCCTGAAAACTGCACAGATGGATCTGAGTGTCTGGGCTGGTAAAGCGGGTACTGCTGGTAACGATACTATCTATGGTGGTGCGGGCAACGATACCTTAAATGGTGCGGCAGGCGATGACATCCTTAGAGGTGGTGCAGGCAATGATATCCTCACGGGTGGAACTGGCTCAGATACCTTTGTCTGGGGTGCAAACGATATTGGTTTGTTTGCTACACCAGATACCGATACCATCACCGACTTTAATCTGCTGGGTGACAAGATTGATGCGACAGCATTGCTTACCGCTCTAGGCTGGAATGGCAATGATGCAACCTTGAGCCAGTTCGTGAGTGCAAGCGGTACAACCATCAATATTCACGATACAGCGAATACGAAGAGTGTCAATATTGTGGTCACAGGTCAGAGCTTTGCCGACTTAGAAGACATGATCAGCAAAACCAACTTCCAGACTTAAACCTAGCGTAGAGGGCGTAGTCACTTCGCCCTCTATCCCAAATTTATTTATTAATATGATGGCAACATCGTTAAACATTTAAGAAACCTTAAAACAAGGGGAAACCTGTGAAAGTATTAGCATTAACAAAAATCGCAAGCATGGTTGCTGGGGCAAGTGTAGCAATGACCGTATCAGCAGCAGATTTAACCTCAGTGACTAAAACTGCGATTGAAAATAACCCAGAAGTTCAGGTGCAATGGTCAAACTTTCTTGAAGCCACTGCGAACCAAAAACAGGCGCGAGCAGGGTATTTACCATCGTTAGATTTGAACGCAGCCTATGGCAAAGGCAATCGTGAATTCGATGGTGATCGTGGTTGGTTCAATCAAGGTCAGGCAGAAATTGCATTAACGCAAGTGTTGTTCGATGGTTTTCGTATTAAAAGCAAAGTTGAACAAGGCGATTATGCTGCGCTAAAACGTTATTACGATTTGAATGCAGGTATTGAACAAAAAGCACTTGAAGCAACTCAAGCATATTTAGATGTACAGCGTTATCGCGAACTGGTTGGTTTGGCAGAAGGAAATTTTGCCAATCATCAACGTGTTTATAATCAAGTATTACAACGTACCAATCAGGGTGTAGGTAATAGAGCAGATTTGTCACAAATCACAGGTCGTTTATCACTTGCTCAAACCAACTTGATGACTGAACAGGCCAACTTAAATGATGTATCTGCACGTTTTGCACGAATTGTTGGGGTGGAGCCAAGTAGTAATCTTGCGCCAGTAAGTGTGAATGTGGCACTGCCAAACAACACACAAGAATTGATTACCTCTGCGTATAACAATAACAACAGCTTAAAAGCTGCGTTAAGTGAAATGCAATATGCGCGTGCGAGTGCTCAAGAATTTAAAGCCAATATGTACCCGAAACTTTCGTTTGTGGCGCGTACAGGTTTATATCAAAACCGTAATAGTTTTGATGAGCGTAGCAATCCCGATAACGATAAATACGGGCAAGATAGCGCAGTTGAATTAAGACTCAACTACAATCTATTTAATGGTTTTGCAGACAGAGCAGCCATGAATGCTGCCAATGCACGTGTTTCATTATCTAATGATTTGAAAAACAAAGCATGTGTCGATATTCGCCAAACATCAACGGTGGCTTATAACAATGTGAATAACTACAGCAGCCAGTTAGAATGGTTACAACGTCATCGTGATGAATCTGCTTCAGTTGTAAAAGCATATAACGATCAGTTTGATATTGGTCGTCGTACATTACTTGATGTTTTAGACTCGGAAAATGAAGCATTCCAAGCCAATCGTGCTTATGTAACTACGCAATATGATTTGAAAGTTGCACAATTCCAAACACTGTATAGCATGGGTCAATTATTGCCTGCGCTCGGTATTCAACGTGATAATTTACCTGCTGTATCAGAAGTGAGTCAGCGTGAAATTAATGCTGCAAATGTATGTACAGCGGCAAATGCACAAGTTGAATAATGTGTTAATCAGTTAAAATAAAATAGGGTGCTGTTGCACCCTGTTTTTATAGATGTTCCAACTCTTTTGGGTAAGGTAAATTTACAATTATTCTATTAACTCAATGATATAACTCTGAGTTTGGGAATAATGAACCTTTTATGCTTGTTTGATTCATGGTGAATAAGTGACAACACAAATATTTGATCCTTTAGCTTTATGTCTGATTCGGGTGGCTAAAGATTATGAAATTAGTATTACACAAGAAGGTTTATTATCAGGTTTGCCTTTACCCAATGGAAAGCTAATACCTCAGTTTTTTTCACGTGCAGCTGATCGGGTAAGTTTGACAAGTAATATGGTGCAGCAGAATCTGGATCAACTGAACCATTTTGTTTTTCCTGCCATTTTAATATTGAATAATAATACAGCTTGTGTTTTATATCGTTTTGATACAGAAAGACAGACTGCAACAGTATATTTTCCTGAAATGTCGGATACCGTGACAGAAGTTCCAATTGCACAGTTACAAGAAAAATATCTGGGTTCAGTGATTTATTTGCAACAACGTCAATTTGTGGCGGATAACAAGGTTAAGCTGGAAAAGACAAATCAGCATTGGTTCTGGAGCGTAATTCGACAGCACCGTTCCATGTACAAAGATATTTTATTAGCAGCCCTGTTCGTCAATATCTTTGCTTTGTGTGCACCTTTTTTCGTAATGAATGTTTATGATCGTGTTGTTCCCAACCATGCTACAGATACCCTATGGGTACTCGCCTTTGGAATCATGATTATTATTACGGCTGACTTTATTTTAAAACTGGTGCGTAGTTATTTTGTTGATTTGGCTGCAACCCGTGCTGATAACAAGCTATCTGCCTATATTATGGAAAAAGTATTAGGTCGGCGTATGGAACAGAATAATATGTCTGTTGGTATGATGGCCTCCAATATTCAGTCCTATGAGGCAATTCGTTCTTTTACCAGTTCTATGACTGTGGTATCACTGATTGACTTGCCATTTTTTGTTCTGTTCTTAGCTGTTATCTGTATTATTTCCTGGGTTTTCGTTATTCCTTTAGTCATCGCTGCAATCATTATTTTACTCTATGCATTATCAGTTCATATTAGTTTAAAAAAATTATCTGATGCGATGTCAGAAGCTTCTCAACAGCGTCAGGGATTATTGATAGAAACCTTAAATAATCAGGAAACGATTAAAAGTTTTAATGCTGCTGGACGAATGCAAACTTTATGGGAAAAAGCCACTCGTTTTACCGTACAGTATTCTTCTAAATTACGTTTTATTGGTGGCACTGTTGGTAATTTTGCTGGATGGGTACAACAAACAGCAGGCGTTGTGATTATCCTGGTTGGAGTTTATCTTATTGTAGATGGAAAGTTGACACAAGGTGCACTGATTGCCTGTTATTTATTATCAACCCGTGCCTTGGCTCCAATTGCACAAATTGCAGGTTTATTAACCCAATATTATCAGGCATCCAGTGCCTTAAATATGCTGAATCAAACTGTTGACGCTGAACAGGAACGAGAGAATCTAAAAGGTTGGGTGAGTCATCCACATCTTATAGGACATATCGAATTTAAAAATGTCAGCTTATGTTATCCAAATGAATCACATTCTGCTTTAAATAATATCTCTTTCTCTATTCGAGCAGGAGAGAAAGTGGCGATTCTAGGAAAAGTAGGCTCAGGTAAAAGCTCAATTGAAAAGATTCTATTGTCGCTCTATAAGCCGACTGAAGGGTCAGTATTTATTGATCAAACCAACATTAGTCAGATTGATCCAGCAGAATTACGTAGCCAGATTGGTTATATTCCCCAGGACATACAATTGCTGAACGGTACAGTATTATCAAATATTGTCTTAGGTAATCCACATGCTAGCCGTGTTGCTTTGGAACAAAGTTTGGTTGTTTCTGGTTTAAGCCAGATTCTAAAAGCACATGAAGATGGTTTGTCATTACAAGTGGGTGAGGGTGGTCATAAATTATCTGGGGGACAACGGCAGGCGGTTGCCGTGGCACGTGCAATTGCCCAGAATGCTAAAATTTTGGTTTTTGATGAACCGACCAGTGCGATGGATACTCCTCTTGAGAATCATGTGATTCATCATCTAAAACATTATATGACAGCTCAACATACTTTAATTTTGGTCACACATAAACCTACATTACTCACATTGGTTGATCGAATTATTATTTTAGAAGATGGAAAGATTATTGCTGATGGTGATAAGGAAAGTGTAATGAAAGCCATGTTTCCCCAACAAGCTAAAGTTGCAGGAGCTGTATCATGAGCACAGAACACAATAAAACCCAAAGAGAGAAGATGTTTGGGGGCGTAGGTAAAAGTATTGAACAATCAGAAAAAGTTCTGAGTCCAGTGCTAGGGCGTTTAAATTTATTTAAAAAATATCAACCTGCTGATACAAATGATTGGAAAAGTCAGGTACAAGAAGTAACTCAATCACAAAAGCCAATTCAGGCAAGAGTCATCCTTTATGTGATTGTAGTGTTGTTTATTTGTTTAATTATTTGGGCAGGTTTTGCTAAAGTGGATGAAATTACTCGTGGTGAAGGAAAAGTGATTCCATCTCAACAGATGCAAGTGATTCAATCGGTTGATGGTGGCGTGGTTGAAAAGGTGTATGTGCAGGAAGGTGAGCACGTCAAAAAAGGCGATCTATTGATTCGTATTGATCCGACACGGTTCACCTCAAATTTGAATGAAGTTAATGCCAAGATTTTTGCCTTGCAAACCAAAGTTAGACGTTTAAGTGCACAATTAAATGGCTCGGGCTATACCTCAGGCAGTGTCCCTGCGGGGGTTTCACCTGATGCAGCTGCAAACATTATGGCGCAAGAAAGCCAGTATTATGCGGAAAGTTTGCGCGAACTGAGCCAAAGAACGATGACCAATCAAGGTACGGTTTCGACTCGTCAACAGGAATCGCAACGTGCTCAAGCTGCACTCGGACAAGCTGAAAGAGCCTATCAACTTGCAGTGCGTGAACTCAATACCACACGACCTTTGTTAAAGACTGGTGCGGTGTCGGAAATGGATATTTTGCGCCTTGAACGTGACGTATCGAATGCCGATGGTGAACGTAAGCAGGCGGCAGCGAATTTAAGAGCTACGCAGGCATCTATTGGGGAAGCGCAATCACGCACTTCTGAGGCTGCGGTGAGTTTAAAAAATCAATGGCGCAATGAACTGGCAGAAGCGCAAGCTCAGCTAGTGAGTTTAAAAGAAAGTATTTCAGGCGTAGCAGACCGAGTGAAAACCACCGATATTCGTTCACCGACCAATGGTATCGTGCAGAAAATTTTCTTTAATACCATTGGTGGGGTTGTGAAACCAAGCGACCAAGTGGCGGAAATTGTGCCTTTAGATGGTCAATTGATCGTTGAGGCAAAAGTATCGCCGAAAGATATTGCCTTTGTACGACCAGACTTGCCTGCGGTAATTAAATTTACCGCCTATGATTTTTCAATCTATGGCGGAATGAATGCGAAAGTAAAACATATTAGCCCAGACACATTTACCGATGAGAAAGGCAATATGTTTTATATTGTCCGTGCAGTGACTGATAAACCAACGTTTGGTAAAGGATTATCCGTGATTCCCGGCATGACCGTTCAATTGGATATTATGACAGGGAAGAAAACTATTCTTTCTTATCTGCTTAAACCAATTCTTAAAGCGAAAAATAATGCCTTCACAGAACGTTAAGTCGAATAAAAACCGAAATCTCTTAAAATCCCTCTTTTGAAAAGAGGGATTTTTGATTTATAAAGTAAATTTTAAACGCGCGAAATTTACATTTTATTGAAGCAGATAAAAAATCTAAATTCATTTTTAGTTTTTTCCAGTGCCAAAATGTTGCACCCAATACGTTCGATGAGTTACATCATTTCGAACGCAGGCAATCGCATAATCTTTAAATTGGGGTTTCATTAAGTTACCGCAATGTCCGGGACTGAGCGCCAGCCAATTTTCTAAAACTTGTTTTAGGTTGCTTTGACCTGTTGCTAAATTTTCCCCACCACCACCTTTGTATCCTGTTTTTTTAATACGAGCTCTCAGATTTTCACCACTTCGACCGACATGACTTAAAATCTGACGTTGCGAAATATCCAGCGCATGTGCAGTTGAACTTGTTTGTAATTGATTATTCCATTTTAGCGAGTGGGTAGCCGAGTAAGCTATTTTTCCACATTGTTGCGGTTGATGCCGAATCACGTTAATGGCATTTAAAACGGCTTGCTGATATTGTGGATTTTTAATGTCATCACAAGAGATTTTGTCAAAAGAGGCTAAAGTCTGTTGAGGATTTTTTTGAGTGGGTATCGTTGTTGATTTTGCAATGGTTTTATTTGATTGATGCTGCAAAGGCTGTTGTGGTTGTGAATTTGAACATCCATGTAGTAAAAAGTATAGACTGCATATAAAAGAATGATAAGCAATATTTTTCATAGTGCACCTCTAGCAAATTTTTTTATTCATCAGATGTATTAGTTCAGACTTGATCGGACATAACTCTTGAAAAAGAGAAAGTTACCCATTTTGATAAAGGTGTCGAAATCTTAATCAAACAAAGGTAACTTTCTTATGTTGCATACTAACAATCAAATCATCAAACACAAAGTAGGCTTACTCAATTTAGCTGAAGAGCTTCAAAATGTTTCTAGAGCATGCAAAGTGATGGGTGTCTCTAGAGATACTTTTCATCGCTATCAGGAGCTAGTACAGTCTGGTGACATGGATGCATTGATCAATAAATCCCGTCGAGTACCTAATCTAAAAAATCGTGTAGATGATGCTACAGAACTAGCAGTCATTGATTTCGCAACTCAGTATCCAGCTTATGGGCAGCATCGTACTAGTAACGAATTACGCAAGAAGGGTGTATTTGTTTCAGGTAGCGGTGTTCGCTCTATTTGGTTACGCTATGATTTAGAGAACTTTAAGAAGCGTTTGAAAGCACTCGCAGCTAAAGTGGCACAGGATGGTATCGAAGTTCTTTTATGCGATTAGAAATATCTAAATCTGCAGTGAGATTTTTAAACATATTTAAGTAGCATAAGTTGAAACCATACGCCTGAACCGTACCGGGTTTGTCGGAGACCAAGCTTTCTGAGAGAATGTCCCGATGAAAAAAGTAAAATATACCCCTGAAATCAGAGAAAGAGCGGTTCAATTATTGATTGAATCCGAGAAAGATTATCCATCGAATTGGGCTGCGATCACCGCTATTGCTCCCTGAGCAGTATACTGCGCAAGGGTTGTACTCCTGAAACTCTACGTGTTTGGTATCAAAAATATTTAGATAAACAAAACCCAATTAAAGTACAGCAACTTTCAGATCAAGAACGTATTAAACAACTCGAACGTGAAAATAAAGAACTGC
>NZ_JACASN010000042.1:0-13329 GCF_013390985.1 Acinetobacter sp. Swhac1
TACTCACCCGTCCGCCGCTAGCTCAGTTACCGAAGCAACCTCGCCCGCTCGACTTGCATGTGTTAAGCCTGCCGCCAGCGTTCAATCTGAGCCATGATCAAACTCTTCAGTTAAAATCATTTTGAAGTTTTAATCTAAACTTCCAAATCTGGCTCATCAATTTTCTGACTTAAATTTCGCTCAAATAAACTTCGAGTAATTTAAACCAATCAATCAATGAAATATTTTCGATCAATCAATCAGTAAAAATCCACACAAGTTGTTCTTCATAATTTCTTAATGATCTCAATTCCTGCCTCGTCAGCAGAAATTTTAACGCAAAACACTTCTAACAACTTAACCCTGTAAGCTAAGTTCTTAGGCTGTTTCGCGTCGGGATGGGTGCATTCTAGGGGATTTCAAAATCTTTGCAAGCCCCAAATTAGAATATTTTTCACGTATGTATTTTTTTTCTACAAAAATGCTTGGTTTTTTAATTTTTTAGCTATTTTTTCATCAAATTTAAATAAAAACTCTCCTCTACAATGCAGAGAGGACTTTTTTTATCCATACTTTTATGGGTTCAAATCGGTCAAGTTTTGAAGACTGCAATCAACGATTGCCAATGTATATGATTCGTTTCATCTTACGACATCTAAAAAATTTTACATCTCAGTTAAAAATGCTTTTGCATTATCCAAAATAATATTCCTACATACGGCGTACATCTAGCATTGATTTCATGTCAGCTTGGTGGTTTTGTCCGTTAATTCAAAGTTGATGCTTAGCATTTGCATTACCGACTTCAAGTTGACAAACCTACTCTTCTATTCGGCAAGTTTAGATCGCGCCATCCACATGCACTACTTACAAGATGTTTTACCATATATAAGTAGCTTTGAAATTTGAATTAGGTCTTAAAGTTTTAAGAATATTTTTATAAAACAAAGAGAAGTAATCTTACATTTTACCTTTAGATATAAACCACAACAAAACTAGAGGCAAAAAAAAGAAAGAGATCTCTCCCAAAATCTCTCCCTCGGAGTTGAATCTATATGCGATCCATATATCATTATTATAGTTATACGAAAAAAAGAGTCCCTTGGGGAAGGGACTTGTAAATTGTGGAGCTATAGTTATAAGTACCCTCTAGATCTGTTTTGTACACTGTGTCTAGATGGGTAAATCTTATACATAACTGAGCAAAAATGCAAGCTACTTGGCAAAATTTAAGTGTTGTTTTTATAAGGTTTTTTTTGAATTTACTTATTCATATAATTAATATACCAAACAGAAAATAAAAGCAGACCGAAGCCTGCTTTTATTTCAATCACTTAGAATGGACCTAGTCCGTAAATGTGACTTTGGCAATGGCTTTTTTGCCCGCCTGAATAATGTGTGTTGCGTTTTCTTTGACCGAGAAACCCGCATCGACCACATTCCAATCTACTTTCACTGCGCCACGTGCCACAGCATCTTTGGCTTGCGCAGCATTTTTAGTTAAACCTGCAGCACGTACAATAGAAGCAATAAATAATTCGCCACCAAATTCAGCACGTGAAATCGTTACTTCTGGCGTACCTTCAGGTAATTCACCTTCGGTAATAATATTACCCGCACCTTTATGGGCATTGGCTGCGGCTTCGCTGCCGTGGAAACGCTCAACCAATTCGAGTGCCAAAATCTTTTTGATTTCTTGCGGATTACGACCTTCTGCCATTTCTTTAAGCAAAATTTCAATTTCATCCATCGACTTGAAGCTGAGTAACTCAAAATAGCGCTCAATCAGACTATCAGGCATCGACAAGACTTTTTGATACATCGCACCCGGTGCATCAAATACGCCAATATAGTTGCCTAAAGATTTAGACATTTTATTCACGCCATCTAAACCTTCAAGAATTGGCACAGTAATACAAACTTGCGCTTCCTGATCATAACGACCTTGCAAGGTACGTCCCATCAACAAGTTAAAGGTCTGGTCTGTACCGCCCAATTCTACATCGGCTTGTAATGCCACCGAGTCATAACCTTGTACCAACGGATACAAAAATTCGTGAATCGCAATCGGTTGCTGGTTGTTATAACGCTTGGTGAAGTCATCACGTTCCAACATACGCGCTACGGTTTGCTGCGATGCCAACTGAATTAAGTCTGCTGCAGTTTTTGTTGCAAACCATTCAGAGTTAAACACCACTTTGGTTTTATTTGGATCAAGAATTTTAAAAACTTGTTCCTGATACGTTTTGGCATTTTCCAAGACTTTTTCACGTGACAACGGCGGACGTGTAGCACTTTTACCTGTTGGGTCACCAATCATGGCAGTGTAATCGCCAATCAAGAAAAATACTTCGTGACCTAAGTCTTGGAATACTTTTAATTTATTGATTAATACCGTATGCCCCAAGTGTAAATCAGGTGCAGTCGGGTCAAACCCCGCCTTAATTTTTAAAGGACGATTCTCTTTTAATTTCTTTAGAAGATCTTCTTCAGAAATAATTTCATGCGTGCCTCGTTGAATGAGAGCAAGTTGTTCTTCAGCCGGCAGGAAATTTGACATCACGAAATCCAAACACATCAGTTATTCAATTTGTGCGATATACTAACACTTTTTCAGCATATTGCAGGCTATAGAATAACCATGACAGCGATCTATATTGGGGTAATGACGGGCACAAGTATGGATGGTGTCGATCTTGTTGCTGCTTCTTTTGATCCACTGCAACTCCACGCGACCCTGACTTTGCCGTTTGATCCCGATTTACGTGACGAACTCATGGCACTGACTTTGCCAGGTGACAATGAAATTGACCGCATGGGCAAAGCAGATGTGGCTTTAGCCACCATGATTGGACATGGTATTAACAGCCTGATTGAAAAAAATAAACTGGATAAATCTCAAATTAAAGCGATTGGTTCGCATGGCCAGACCATTCGTCATCGTCCTGAACATGCTTTTACTTTACAAATTGGTGATCCGAACATCATCACCGAAATCACCCAAATTCCTGTAATTTCAGATTTTCGTCGTCGTGACATGGCTGCAGGCGGACAAGGCGCACCGTTAGTGCCCGCTTTCCATCAAAACTTATTCCAACATCCGAGTATTCATCGGGTAATTTTAAATTTAGGCGGCATTGCCAATGTCAGTTTGTTGCCTGCAGGACAGCCCGAAGCAGTATCGGGTTTTGATACAGGGCCTGCCAATATTTTAATGGATGCTTGGTGTGAGCGTTACACAGGACAACCTTATGATGAAAATGGCAATTGGGCTGCGTATGGACATCCGATTCGCAGCTTGTTAGATCGTTTACAAGCCCATGCTTTTTTCTCTAAAGAACCACCCAAAAGTACAGGGCGCGAAGACTTTAACTTGGAATGGCTAGATGAACAGGTTGCCGATTGGCGCAATGATGTGGAATATGACGAGCTGGAAGATAATCCTGAAAATATTCAAGCGACTTTATTAAAGCTCACCACCCGCGCGATTAAAAAAGCCATTTATCGTTCAGGCATGGATACAGGTGAAGTCTATGTCTGTGGCGGTGGTGCCTATAATTCTTATTTGCTAGAGCAATTGCGCTGGCGTTTGCGCAAACATCAATGGACTGTACAAAGTACAGCCGATTTAGGGCTAAACCCAACATGGGTCGAAGCCACCGCCTTTGCTTGGTTGGCAATGCGTTTTTGTCAGCAATTAAGTGGCAATTTACCTGCGGTCACAGGGGCTAAAGGTGATCGCATTTTAGGTACCATGACTTTGGTTTAAGGATGCACTTTTAAACCAGATCAGTAGCAACAAAAAAGCCTTTCCTCTTCTATATAGGAAAGGCTTTGATCATTTTGAGTGCATCAATCTACTTTTTCAGATGCTGATACTCAAAAATATTTAAATCATACTTAGATTGAGAATGAAGAACCACAACCACAAGTCGTGGTTGCATTCGGGTTTTGTACCACAAAACGCGAACCTTCCAAGCTTTCAATATAGTCCACTACCGAGCCAACTAAATATTGATAGCTGAGTGAATCGACCAGCATTTTTACATCGCCATTCACAAATTCTGCATCATCTTCATTTTGGCTTTCCGCAAAGTTAAAGCCATAAGAAAATCCTGAACAACCGCCACCTGTCACATATACACGTAGCATTAAGTCTTGATTACCTTCACTGTCACGCAATTGGCGAACTTTTTTAGCAGCGTTGTCGGTGAGCTCAAGTGCTTGGGCATTCATGATGGATTTTCCTCAGGTACAATTCAGATGTCTTTTCTGCAAAAAGACCACTTATCAAGTATAGCATACTCAATATTGGGACGGTGATGCAGAATTAAAGTGAATTCTGAGTAATTACCTCAAGATTCTCCAATTATTTGTAATTTTCGTCCTGCAAGCCACATTCAAAATTGGTTGGCGCTTCTTTACAGCGGAATTGCCACAATAATTTCATCATGCGTTTGTCATAAACACCACGTTTAGTTAAATCAATCCGCGATTCACGCATCATTTTTTGATAACCCGGTTGATCTGCTGCAGGCACTTGCATCCAATATTTTGCAGGAATATCGGCTTTCATTTTGCCTAAAATACCAAAGGCACGTGGTAACTGCCCTTTCACCCATTCACGTGATTTTTGCCCAAAACCTGCAGGGAATTTATCTGGGCGGATAATAATATTGCCCGTGACCTGTAAAATTGGATAATTCACAATCGCGCCTTTAGTGCCTAAGCCTTTATGTAGTTCCAAAGGACGGAATACTGCAGCAGGCGCACCAATAATATCGACCTGACCATTGTTAAATTTACTGCCAAAATTGGTGACATCGGCACTGACTGCTTGCGCACCAATTTGCTGTACCATAATTTTTTGCGCTTGGTCATAATCTAAAACAGCAATTTTTTTCCCCGCGGCTTTGGCGACACTATTAATACTGCGGTCATTCACCATCAAAAAGGCATCGCCCACAGGAATGACACCTGCAACTTCATACTGACCATTGCGCATATATTTGGCGAAAGCAGGACTTGCCAAACCTTGCATGACTTTGACTGCCAGTTTTAAATCTGGAATCGCGCCAATTGCATCCAATGAGCCTGTAAAATGGTTAAATTGACGACCACGCATGCCCGTCACACTAATACCATCACATTTTCCTGCTTTAAAATCTTCTGCAATCACGCCTTCGTTTTGACCTACGCGTAACTCAATCTCTGCACCCCAGTTTTTGGCCGCCAATTGATAGTCTTGCATTAAGTTATAGACATCACCGTTTTTACCGACCAAATCGAATACACAGACCACTTGTTTGGCCTGCGCTGCACTAGCGACTAAAGATAAGCCTGCGCCAAATAATAAAGCTTGCGTCCATTGTTTCATTTCTAGTTCCTTCCATTTTTTGTTTTTCTGCGCACAGTTGATCCAAACCTTCAATTTAGTATCACTGTTCTTTTATCAAGCTCAGATTAGCGAATTTTGATTTTTGGCTGATATGGCTCAATTGACGAATCTTTCATTATAAAAAACCTAGAGATCTAGGCTTTTTTATTAAAAATCAATCTATTCACCACCTAGTGAACATTCAAAATTGGTTTTTTCGACAGAACAACGAGCGCGTTTTAACACACTCATCATGGCAGGGTCATAAATGCCGCGTTTGGTCATATCCATACGTCCATCACGCAGCATTTTTTGATATTTGGTTTTATCTTCTGCGCTCAAGTTCATTTTATATTTGGCTGGAATCTCACCTTCCAAACGATTAATCATACTCATCGCTTTAGGCAGATTTTTTACAAACCAATCTCGTGATTTTTGCCCAAAGCCCGCAGGGAATTGTTCAGGACGAATCACAAAGTCTGCGGTCACTTGTAATACAGGGAAATTAAACATTGCCCCGTTATTGCCTAAACCTTTGTAGATTTCTAAAGGTTTGTACGCATAGGCAGGCGCACCGACCATATCGACCTGACCATTGTTAAACTTCGCCACAAAGTTAGATACATCAGAAATGACGGCTTGCGCGCCTACACGCTGCACCATAATTTTTTGTGCATCGTCATAGCCCAATACCGCAAACTTTTTCCCTGCTGCTTTTTCAATCGAGCTGATGTTCTTGTCGCGCACAAAAATAAAGGCCGAACCTAAAGGTGAAATACCCGCAACTTCATATTTCTTGCCACCTAAATTGGTGACCATTTTTGCTGCATTGCGTTTGTCTAAAGCAAAACTGATGGCACGTTGTGCAATCGCATTATTTGGTGCACCACCTAAAGCATCAATCGAGCCTGCAAACTTATTGTATTGACGGGCACGCATGGCTGTCATAAATACCCCATCACATTTGCCTGCTTTAAAGTCATTGTCTGCAACAGCTTCATCTTGACGCGGAATTAAATTGACTTCTGCACCCCAGCCTTTTGCTGCTAGCGCCCACTCCTGTGCCATTTGATAAGATTCGCCAGACTTACCCAGTAAGTCAAAGACACATACATCTATTTTTGCTGCTTGCGCCTGAGCACTGAAACCGATCGCTGCGAATGCACTCAATGTTGCGCTGACCCATATTTTTTTCATTGTTTCGATCCTTCTACAGATTTTTTTATTTTTGAGTGTCCGTACACGAAACAAATATTAAGCAAGTTCAAATTAAAAAAATAGAGCATTTACTCGAATTTCATCTGTCAATTCTGCCAAAACCTTATACTGCCTTATTTAAGCGATCATTTTTATTTCATAATTCACTTATATTTTATAGATTTAGATCAAAATAAAGATCATTTCCAACATGCACGTATTTTGTGCTTGTTTACAAAGTCATAAAAAAAGCCTGTTGTTAGATCATAATTTTTAAACATCACAAGAGAGATTTTTCGCAAATCACAAATAAAACTGGGCTTATTTTTGTTTTCTGGTGGGCTTCCATTAGAATATGCCCAACTTTTGTTGTGACCAGTAAACACCATGATTCAACTTGACCAAGTTTCTTTACGCCGCGGTGGACGTGTTTTATTTCAAAAAGCGTCTATGCAAATCCATCCAGGCTGGAAAGTCGGTCTTACAGGTGTCAATGGTGCAGGAAAATCCAGTTTATTTGCTGCGCTTTTAGGTAGTTTAACCCCAGACGAAGGTACGTTGAGCCGTCCGCAAGGCTGGACTGTGGCGCACATGGCACAGGAAGTTAAAGCATTGGATTTGCCTGCGATTGATTTTGTGCTGTCGGGTGATGAAGAATACTGGAACATTCAACAACAACTGCAACATCCTGAACAATTAAATAATGACCAACTTGCACATTTGCATGGTCGTTTTGATGAAATTCATGGCTATACCGCACCCGCCAAAGCCGCACAACTGATGGCAGGTTTAGGTTTTATGGAACATCAAAACAGCTTGGCGGTCAGTAGTTTTTCTGGTGGATGGCGCATGCGTTTAAATTTGGCACGTACCTTAATGAGTCGCTCCGAATTATTACTATTGGACGAACCAACCAACCACTTAGACTTAGATGCAATTTTATGGTTAGAAGACTGGCTTAAAGCCTATGCGGGAACTTTGGTGCTGATTTCCCATGACCGTGATTTTTTAGATGCCATTACCGATCATATTTTACATATTGAAAATAGTGAACTGACTTTATATACGGGCAATTATTCAACCTTTGAAACCACACGCAGTGAACGCTTGGCACAACATCAACAAGCGTATGAAAAACAATTAGAAACCCGTGCACATTTACAAAAATATATTGATCGTTTTAAAGCCAAAGCCACCAAAGCACGGCAGGCACAAAGCCGTATCAAGCAATTGGAACGCATGCAATTGCTTGCCCCTGCGCATGTAGATACACCATTTACCTTTAGTTTCCGTGAACCGACCAAAATGAGCTCACCATTACTGACTCTGGAACAAGTCAGCATTGGTTATGCAGACAAAGTGATTGCCAGCAAAATTAACCTACAAATTACCCCGACCAGTCGTATTGGTTTATTGGGGATGAACGGCGCAGGTAAATCGACCTTAATTAAATCCTTAGTGGGTGAATTGGCGTTATTGGCAGGTACTCGCAAAGCCTCAGAATTACTCAATATTGGCTATTTTGCACAGCATCAAATGGATGCTTTGGATGATAGCGCCAGCCCGATGCTACAACTGGCACGCATTGCCGATAAAAAAATCAGCGAAGCCACTTTACGCGCCTTTTTAGGCAGTTTTGGTTTTAGTGGCGAACGTATGGACACGCCTTGTGAAAGTTTTTCAGGAGGTGAACGTGCACGTTTGGCTTTGGCTTTAATTGTCTGGCAACGTCCTAACGTACTGATTCTGGACGAACCGACCAACCATTTAGACTTAGATATGCGACATGCCTTAACCATGGCATTACAGGATTATGAAGGTGCAGTGGTATTGGTGTCACACGAACGTCAATTAATTGCCAGTGTCTGCGATGACTTACTCTTGGTTCATGCAGGACAATGCACAGAATTTGAAGGCGATTTACAAGATTATGCCCAATGGTTACGCCAAGCTCGTGCAGACATGCTTAAGCAAGGTACATCCAACACAGCTCCATCCAATCCAAGTCCAGTGGTTGAGAACAAGACTAACCTAGTCAAAGTAGATAAAGAAGCTCAACGCAAACTGGCAGCACAACGCCGTGAACAAACTCGCCCTATTCGTAAAAATATTGAAAAATACGAGGCGCAAATTGAAAAAATTCAACCGCGTCTGACTGAAATTGAAACCGAACTGGCAGATCCTGCCCTTTACGATGCCAACCGTAAAGATGATTTGCTCAAACTCATGAATGAGCAAAATGATCTGAAAACCAAATTGGCGCAGGCAGAAGAACAAATGCTTGAATTGATGATGGAATTGGAAGAACTCGAAAGTAGCTTTGAATAGCCATACCGATGAGATTTTAACGCTATGCTAAATAGGGTTAAATCTCATCATATTTCGTAGAATATGCATTGTGTATGTTCCATACTTATAAGACACATTCGTAATAGTTTTAATCTTTAGTTTATCTTCACAATAACCACGCAAAGAAATTTAAGTCACTCTCTGCGTTTGTTTATTTTTACTTATCAATCTTGCACCACAGCATAGTTGTATGACACCCCCCACCCTGAATAAAAGTAAGACAGCATAGCTACCAAGCAAGAAGTTTTGAATTTAAAACTCAGTGTGATTTTTAAATTCAAAATCTACAATTTAAATTTAAAAGCAAAAAACTTAGTTATCCACAACTCAAACTAACTGTTATTTTAAATTCAAAACTCTAATTAAAGCCAAATCAATCCATTCTTTCATGGTTATTTTGAGTCATTGAATCTCAGTGATTCACAGAAAATCGCTGCTACTCGGCAGTAATTTTTGCTTTGCTAATACATAATTCTTGTATTTTCCAGCCCTGAATATAGCGCCAGATTTCTTGAATATACCCTTGATCATCCGCCAAACCAATTTGAATCCAACAGTTAACCTGCTCACGATCAAACTCATATTCTTCTAATTCAACATTCGGTTTGATCGGTTTCCAGACACCATTATTCACTGCATGCTGAATGTTGGCATAACGTGTTTCACGATTTTCCACACGTGATTCTGCCGTATAAACGACTTTAAAATCTTCATCTTCATAGTGTGCTAACAGCTCCACATTGCCAGTAAAAAAAGCATTCACCCATGCATCACGTGCTTGTTCTAATTGATTATCCATCTTAATGATTCTCCTATATTTTTGGCTTAATGTAGCTCAGCATGACAGAACAATAAGTCAGTTTTATAAAAGTTATTTGGATGAATCACGACAACAACAGTAAGCGTCCGCTGAACCCCATGCCTATTTTTTAATTTGAGTTGGATTTCCAGCGATGTGGCAGTAATTCTTCTATTTGGGTCGCTTTATGCGTCGGCAGCCTTTTCAGCACATCACTTAAATAGGCATACGGATCCAAGCCATTCAGCTTTGCTGACTGGATTAAAGTCATGATATTCGCCGCTCGCTGGCCGCTGCGCAGCGAGCCAGCAAACAGCCAGTTCTTGCGCCCTAAGGCCCAAGGTCGCATTTGATTGTCGGGTAGTCAGACGCAGTTACCTACGTCCAACCCCCTAAGAACCGTGCATGCGAGTTTCCCAGCACACGGCTCAAGCCTCTGCTAAGGCGCCATTCGGCACCCGGTTATACATCGTTGACATTGGCAAATTGAACACTCCTTGGACAATACAGATGGTAAATCTCAAGATTAGCAACTGCATCCGTTCCACCATGACTTAGCTTCACAATATGACGGCTGTGCCATGGTGTATCTTTGGTGACTGGTTTAAGACAGGCGCAGCAGCGACCACCTTGTTTTAGCCACACCCGATACAGCTTGGCTCGCCCCTTTGCGGAGACCAGCATTCTTTTACCCCATCGGGATTCGAAGTACTCATCCCATGCGGGGTCATGAGGGTTAGCAGCAGCCTTGATCTTGATATGTCGCACAATTGGCGTGTCCGAGGCAGACACTAATGTGTATTGTCGCTTCCGACCATCAGCGGACTGTTCATCACATGAGAACACCCATCGACGCGCTCCTTGTACTTTGAAATACCGATCTTTGACCCATCGGAGTGTTTTGCGAGGGTGGCGACGTACCGCCCATCGCCAGAGCATTTCCCACACTGCGCTGTCTACCTGGTTGAAAACCTTCTTGGCAACGACATAACTATGATAGTTGGCCCAACCCCTTAGAATAGGGTTGAGCAAACCGATCAAAGTGGCCTGTCGTGTCGCTTTGTTTGCATTGATTAATGCTCGCAGCTTATCGAGATGAGCACTGATGTTTGCCTTTGACGGCTTGATCAGTAGCTTGCCATTGTACTTGCGTACGTTCCACCCAAGAAAATCGAACCCGTTCCCTATGTGCGTGATTTTGGTCTTTTCCTGAGAGAGCACGAGACCGCGCTCCGCCAGAAATTCAACCACGGCAGGGCGAACTTCATTTTCGAGCCACTCTTTAGAATACCCCGTGATGATGAAATCATCCGCATACCGTACCAGTTGCAGCTTTTTGCCTGTCCATTTGGCGTTAGGGAACCTCTTCGCCAGCATCGTTTCCAGTCCGTCCAAGGTCATGTTGGCCAACACCGGGGGAGATAATACCTCCTTGCGGTGTTCCGGAAAGACTGGGAAACAGCTTGCTTTGGTAGACGTAACCGGCTTTGAGCCATTTCCGTAGAATCACCTTGTCCATTGGGAGGTTGGCGATCATCCAGTCATGGCTGATATTGTCGAAACAGCCTTGAATGTCACCCTCTAGCACCCACTCCGCACTTACTTTTCTTGACAGCACACCAAAGCACTGTGCTGCAGCATCCGCGGTTGAGCGTTGCGGTCTGAATCCATAAGAGTTCCGATCAGCGGTGGTCTCCGCGATGGGTTCCAAAGCCAGCAGATGGAGCGCCTGCATGGCCCGGCATTTCATCGTGGGTATCCCGAGAGGTCTCATCTTGCCATTTTTCTTCGGAATAAGGACTCTCCGAAGCGGAAGGGGCGTGTAACCTCGCCTCTTCAACGACATCATCGCACCGGTCTTGGCCTTGGGTGTATTCCAAGTCACCTTGTCGACCCCAGCCGTGTTTTTGCCTTTGTTTTCAGACACTCGTTTTACGGCCAATGCTTTGCCACTAAACGAGTGAGTCAGCAGCCATTGCAGAGCTTTCGCCTTGTTATACCTGCCGTCTTGTACCGCCTTCACAATACGCGCTTGCAGCCCTCTGACATGACGCTGTACAGCAATCCAATCGATGCTGTCCCACGATGTGCTGGAAGGCGCACACGCTGATACTGCTGCGTTCATTTGCTCTCCCTCCATTAAAAGGGTTCTACACACTCTCTTGTGATGAGAGACCATAAGGACGTCAGCCCGCTTTCGCGTGAGGTAATGTTTCAACCTCTATCCAACCCATTACAGACTGGCATTCGCTTTTTCCTCGTTCCTTCGCCCGCATCACCATGGGCAGTTTTTGCAAACTGCTTTCCCAATGGGGGTAATACGGGATTTCCACGTTCCGCTTACTGAAGTACATCGGCTTAGGTGCCTGCTATCGACCGGGAGGCGTATGGGTCACGAATGCGTAGTAGAAAGACGCGATTCCCACCTCCATTACCGTTTTGGTTCGAGCGTATTAGCCATTTCCGCTCGTTCAATTTAACGATCGTTGCGCAGATTCACATGTGTTCACCATACCGATTATCTAGCCCTTGTCCGGCTATGGCTGCCAGAAGAGTACGCCTCTCACGATTGATACCCCGCACCTTACGGTGCCTCGTTACATTGTCGAAGGCGCTCTTTATTCAGCCTTCTAGATTCACCCGGTGACACGGGTGGTTCCCGCAGGGGGAACAACTTCATTAAGCGACTTCGTGTCGCACCTCTACCCAATTGTTGCATATCGGTAGATTGCCATCATCCAGATAACGGCTTAAGGCTGGCCAACGCTTCAGAGTGTAATTGATAGCCTTGGCGGTAGGAGAACTCGATGGCACTGTCAGATGATGTTGGTTGAGCCATTCATATAGTTGTTGCATCACTGGTTGACTATGCTGTTGTCGGTATTCGCGGCGGTCTTCCGCTGTACCATCGGTCTTTTTCCTGAGTTCTGCTTCTATCGCATACAGTTTCTGAATCAGCACTAAGGCCTGTTCAGCAACCTGACTTTTCCCAGTTACATGCAGTTCATGGAATTTACGACGTGCATGCGCCATGCACCCCACCTCAATCACCTGGCCTGATTTAAAACGTGCTTTATAACCACTGTAATCATCACAGACTAGATAGCCCTGCCAGCCTTTCAAGAACTCTTCAGCATGCTGGCCTGAACGACTATCCTGAAAGTCATAGATCACCGCCTGAACTGGATTGTACTGTGTGGTGGCATAGGCCCAGACATAACCTTTCTTCGGTTTTTTATTATTCTCACCCATCCGCATGATGGTGACCGGTGTTTCATCTGCATGCAGCACCCGCTGTTGTAGTACCACCTCTTTTAAGGCATTGGCCAGAGGTTCCAGTTCTACACCGCAGCGACCTATCCAGTCAGATAAAGTTGATCTAGAAAGTTCAATTCCCGCCCGCTGATAGATCAGACGTTGACGGTACAGCGGCAAATGATCGGCATACTTCGATACCAGCACATGGCTGAGCAATTCAGGTGAAGCAATGCCTTTATCAATCACATAGGCAGGCATCGCTTGCTGAGTCAGAATGTCACACTGATCACAGACCCATTTACCACGCACATGCTGTTCCTTATAGAACTGTGCCGGTCTGAAATGCAGTTTTTCACTGACATCTTCGCCG
>NZ_JACASN010000043.1:0-13150 GCF_013390985.1 Acinetobacter sp. Swhac1
GCTGAAGATCCTGATCCAACGACTGACAAGGTTGGCATTAATACTATGTTGCAGTGCGACCGAAGCGATCGAGGTATTAGGATTTTTGCAGGCATTGACAATACTGAGTTTGAATTCTTTGCTGTATGTTCTGCGTTTTTTAGCAACAGGAGGTGTTGCTGAATATATATCCATGTTCATGGATTAAGTCCCCACTTGTTTTTAGGTGGGAACTAAATTAAGGCTTATAGGATCGCTTGGTAAGGCTGTGTTAGCCGGATGCTTACATCTTTGAGTGAAAAATGAACGGCATAGCAACAAGGTATAATGGTTTCGCCAAAAATCAAAAATACCACCGAGAACGGACGTTGCTATGCCAAGGACAATGCTAACAGATAACGCCTAGGAAGCCCTAAAGCAAATACTTAAAGAGACAGGGCGTGTTTACAATAAATATGAACACCGAAATACACTGGAAGGCATACTTTATCGTATGCGCACAGGCATTCAGTGGCGAGATTTGCCTGAAAGTTCTACTGGGGATAAATGAAAATCCTCTATCTTTTTAATATCCTTAGGAGCAAACCAATATCTTATTGCGGTATTACAGGTTCGCGTACCTTCCGCTACTGGGCATTTTTCCCATACGTTAATTTTCTTTTTTTTATTATTTTCTTTTTCCACCTTTTTGATTGAATCTAAATCAGTAACTACCAAAGTCTTAAGTTCAAGAAAGTCGAGGAGTGGATAAAAAAGATGAGCATGAGCTCCTCCAGCTTCAATACAAGTTACATACTGGCTTGCTAATTTTTGATGTTCTGGTAAGGATTTATCAACTAATTCTCTGAGGCGAGGCATTAATAACCGTTCAGTTGTCCCCTCAACCATAATCACTTTATCTGCAAAATAAAGATCACACTTAGTCAGAGTCATGTATTTATGCAAGAACTCTTTATCAGTAACAGATATTGTTTGCATACCCTTTTTAAAATCTTTAACTTTAGTATTTCTAATACTTTTCACTGCATCTTTTTGGTTATAGAAATATCTTACTGCATCAAAACATGCCGCATTAGCAACATGAGAAGAATGTGTAGTAATAATAAACTGAACATTCCAAACGTCTTCTGCTGGATAGGCACTCGAAAGCTTTTGAATAGCAACATTTAATTGATTAATAAAAACTTCCTGCATCTGTGGATGCAAATGAGCTTCAGGTTCTTCAATGAATATCAAATGGGCTGAAGGGCGAGTAATTTGAGATCGGTAAATTTTGTGATAGCTTTCAAGTTGTAGCAGCATATAGATTAAATTTCGCGTACCAAGACCATTATATCCCTCAGGTAAATGCACACCATCTGTACCACTATAAACAACTTTTGTATGCCCAGACAAAAGTGCCTCTACATTTAATGAAGTTTCAGGCCTTAATTCAGTATCATTAAGACTTGGAAAACCCATCACCCCCATAACAGGTAATAACTTTTTGAGCATTTTGTCAAAATCACTTTGAACATTAAGCTCAATATCTTCAACAGATTTCTTTAATTTCGCAGCTAACTCTTGATCAGATTCTGTAGCCGTTGGTGCAGCAGCTGTTTTAAACAATTCACTAAGTAATTTTCCGATAACATCAGCCTCACCAAGCTTTGTCTTATCAAGAGTTCTTTGTGCTTGAACAAAGTTACATTGTAATAATGCTGCGAATGCTGAAGTATCCTCGAAATTTCTCTTATTAGACTTATCCGTCGGATCTATTGCACTAACATGCACTTCGTAAATTTTTGATAAGTTATTACGTAAACACTTAAAAAAATGTATTTGAGGTTCCATACCTACTGGTGGTTGAGGTATATCAAACAACAAATGCATTTTTGCTAAGACAGGCCTATATTCAATACAAGCAATCGCTGTTGTAGAGTCCATATCTAAATCAATGATAAATGGTGAAAGAGGCCCTAAAGTCGGGGCATCACTATCGTATCGAAATGTCAAAGAAAGAGTGATTATAGGCAGTGTATTATATATCTGCTCTGGACTTGCCCCCTCTTCTTTCAATTTTCTTGCATTTAAAAACTTCTCACGAGACAAACTAGAAAAATCTTCCAACCTAAAACGGGCTCCTGACTCACCACAAAAACAATCAAATATGCTAGTAAAAGATGTTTTTCCGCTATTATTTCGCCCTACAATCACAGTTGAATTCTTTTCTAATACAATCTCAATATCTTCAAGAAGTCTATACCCCTCAACTCTAACTTTTTCGATACGCATTGTTCCCCCCAAAATACATTGGTTATTGTAACTTTATCTATTTTTTCAAAGGTTTCGCCCAAGAAGAGCATGTAAATTATTTTGTGTACATTACGTTCTTTATAAATGATTTTTTAGCTAGTCGTCCACGCATTCGACAACTGCTCAGCTTGCTTCATCACAAGCTCAATCGCTTCAGCCGCTTTATCAGGCGGGTATTTCCATCGCTGCAAAGTACGACGTACTAATATTTTCAGCTGAGCACGCACACTATCCCTAACCTGCCAATCCACTGTCGTTGACTTCCTAAGCTTCTCTGTAATCTCTCGTGCGATCTGTTTCAGCGTATCGTCTCCAAGCTCTCTGACAGCACTTTCATTGTTTGCCAAAGCATCATAGAAAGCGATTTCATCAGGATTCAAACCAAGTGCAGCTTCACGCTGCATCTCTGCCTGAAATTCTTTTGCCATTTGAATGAGTTCTTCAATGACCTGAGAAGTTTCAATCGCTCGGTTATTGTATTTCCTCAAGGTTTCCTGCAAACGGTCAGAGAAGCGTTTTTCCTGTACCACATTGTTTCGCGTCTTTGCCTTAATGCCATCATTGAGTAACTTTTCCAGAAGTTCAACTGCCAAGTTACGGTATGGCATCTGCCGTACATCTTCCAAGAACTCATCTGAAAGCAAGCCAATGTTGGGTTTATCCAAACCACACATTGCAAAGACATCTGTTACCCCATCAGCAATGACAGCATTGTCCAGAATCTGTTTTAGCGTACTGTCCTTTTCCGCTTGCGACAGTTTACGATCTACAGAGGTATGCTTGCTAATGACTGCTTTAATGGCTGAGTAAAAGGCAATTTCTTTGTGCAGGTTCTTCGCTTCATCCAAGGTGCTGCATAAAGAGAAGGCTTTATTGATTGCCAGAACTAAATCAAGAAAACGCTTTTTACCATCCTTTAAGCTCAGCACATAGTTAGCTGCGGGGATAATCAGTCGGTGTGCCTGAGTTTCATAAGCACCCAAATCCATACCTGCCTGCTCGTTGGTTTTGGTGAACATTCCTCGTATTGCATCCATCTTTTCAGCAAGAACCGCATAGGCTTCTTCTGCACGTAAGGTCGGCTCACCTTTCCCTTTGGCATCGGTATAGGTTTTTAAGGCCTGCTTCAATTCATTAGCAATGCCAATATAGTCAACAACCAGACCACCTTGCTTATCTTTAAAGACCCGGTTCACGCGTGCAATCGCCTGCATGAGGTTATGGCCTTTCATTGGCTTGTCGATATACATGGTGTGCGTGCACGGTGCATCAAAACCTGTGAGCCACATATCGCGAACAACCACTAACTGCAAAGGATCTTTGACATCCTTAAAGCGTTTCTCAAGACGCTTTTTAACTTGCTTGTTGTGAATGTGCGGTTGCAGTAACGGTTTGTCTGAGGCTGATCCCGTCATGACCACTTTAATTTTTCCCTTTTCAGGGTCAGGATCATGCCAGTCTGGACGGAGGGCAACAATCTCATTGTAAAGATGAACACAGATCTCGCGGCTCATACTGACAATCATGCCTTTGCCTGCCGTTGCTTCGGTACGGGCTTCAAAGTGAACAACCAAGTCCGCTGCTATCTGTTTCAGCCGTGGTGTGGCACCCACCAGTTTTTCTAGTCGGCTCCACTCACTCTTGGTCTTTTCCCTGTTACCGACATCTTCTTCATCTTCTACAACCTCATCGACTTGATCAGACAAATCTTCAATTTCAGTCTGATTGATGTCCAGCTTTGCCAAGCGTGATTCGTAGTAGATTGGGACGGTTGCACCATCATCGACGGCATCCTGAATGTCATAGATGGAAACATAGTCGCCAAAGACAGCTCTGGTGTCTTTATCCTCACTCGAAATCGGAGTTCCAGTAAAGCCAATAAAAGCAGCATTCTTTAAAGCATCGCGCATGTGCTTGGCATAGCCGAACTTGTATGTGCCATCATTGCTCAGTTTTGCTTTCAGACCATATTGGCTACGATGTGCTTCATCTGACATCACAACAATATTATGGCGTCCATTCAATAATGGATGCTCACTCTCACCTTCTAGTAATGCGAATTTTTGTACTGTGGTAAAGATGATGCCACCAGACTCACGCTCAGCTAAAAACTTTCTCAGCTCATCACGGTTATTTGCTTGTACTGGCGTTTGTTTTAATAAACCTTGAGCATTGCTAAAGGTTTCAAAAAGCTGTCCATCCAAGTCATTACGGTCAGTTACGATTAACAAGGTTGGGTTGTGCATGGCTGGCTGCTGTAAAATTTTGCCTGCATAGCAGCACATGGAAATACTTTTACCCGAGCCTTGTGTATGCCACACAACGCCTGCTTTTTTGTCCCCAGTTGGATTGGATGCCGCAATGGTCGCTTGTACGGCTTCTCTAACCGCATGGAATTGATGATAGCCTGCAATTTTCTTAATGGTCTTTTCACCATCTGTTTCAAATAACACAAAAAATCGGATGTAATCTAAAAACAACTCTCGGTCAAAGAAGCCTCGAACTAATGTTTCAAGTTCCCATTCTAAAGCAGGTTTATCATCTTCATTCTTGATCGTACGCCACGGCAAAAAACGTTCCTGATTCGCCGTCAGTGAGCCTACACGTGCTGTTACGCCATCACTCACTACCAAGGCTTCGTTATAAACAAATAAATCCGAGATTTCTTCTTTGTAGGTTTGCAACTGGTTAAAGGCATCCCATATATCAGCATTTTCATCGGTTGGGCTTTTTAGCTCCAACACGGCAAACGGAATACCGTTGATAAAGCAGATGATGTCAGGGCGTCGAGGTTGTTTAGTACCTAGAATAGTAAATTGATTAATCGCCACAAAGCGATTTTGATGAACATGGTTAAAGTCCACCAAGAAGGCATGGTCATGTACCCAATCATCTTGCTTCTTATACGTGACAGGCATACCCTCCAACAACATACGATGGAAAGCACGGTTATTGGTGACGAGATCCAAACTTTCAGGCTTGCTCAGTTTTTGCCAAACCTGTTCAAAACAGCTTGCAGGCAAATGTGGATTTAAGCGTTCAAAAGCCGCCTGTAAATCAGCTTCGATTAAAATCTGTTTATAGTCTTTGCGTAGAGGATTACTGCTATCAGGTGCAATATCAATACCATGAACGACTTCCCAGCCATTTTCAGCGAACCAATCTAGGCATAAGTTTTCGAGTTGTGTTTCGTTCATGATCAAATTCACCTATCTAGCATTTTTATCAACTTACAATGAAATAAGAAAATAATTGTTAATCAATATTTTAAATTTAAAATTAGAAGTCACTTTGATTTGCTCTGAAATAAGATTATGTATCCTAATAACAACTTAGATTCCGTCTTATTCATAGTTAAGCCCCCAATCAAAACCACTGGCTTGATTTGGAATGAAATAAAAAATAAATTTAAAATCAAAATCTTACAGACAATTCAAGAGTAATTTCGATTTGCGATGAAATAAGATTTTATGCCCAAAATGGTATATATCTAGCATAACGTCTAGAGTCAGGGGCATTCGGATCATTCTTAATTAAATTTTGTTCGACAGCAGAAGAAATTATTTGAGAAATAATATTAGCACTTCCTTCTGATACACCAAAACGCTGTCTTAGTGATTGATTCGTCATTTGTTTTCTCAAGACATATTGTAGAACACAGTGCTGATAACATGCTCGAATACGATCACTACCACTCATATCGCGGAAAGCTTTTTCCCCATGAATAACGACTATTGTTCTTTTATGGCTTATAAGAAATTCAGGAGCTGGTAATTGTAAAATCTCAGCTGATTCAATTACTCTATCAATACCACTACTTTTTTCTTCACAAATACCAAACCGACGCATTATATCTGCCAAACGTTCGTTTCTAGACTGATAACCATCAATGAATCGTTCAACAGGTACAATTGGTTCGCCAGGATTGGAAATCTCTATGCGATTAGAAAAAACCTCTACCACAGGTGATGCACCTGTCATTTCAAAGTCCTGATGAATTAAGGCATTTGCTAGTAGCTCCCTAATAACCACTTCTGGCACTAACTTCACTTCTTTACGGATAGCATTTTTTATTATTTCATTTTGAGGCAATTTACCCATGACATATTGAACTAGCCCAATAAAACCAACTGCGTAACCTTTTTCTCCAGTTAAGTCAGAAAGTGTTTCTAATTTTGATTCCCCTTTATAGACAATTACCCGAGTTGCTTTTCTCTGAATATGGCTAAAATTTTTAAGATTTTTAGCCAGTAATATTGCGCCAATATTCAGTATGTTAAAACCAACATCTGTTTTCTCAATCAGCTTTTCGCTAATAAGTTTTCCAATTACACCTGATTGATCCGTCGGATATGGTAGGTTCAATAATTCAAAAAAAGTCTGAGTATCTAAAAGATGTACTACATCTTGAGCTGATATATTTTTAAGTGCAATCTCTTCCAACCAATTAGGCTGTCCTTCAGCAAAAATTTTACGCAGTTGGTCTTCAGACATAGGAACGAGTTCCTCACCCGAACGCATGAGATAAGCACCTTCATAGTGATAAGCTGTTCCCCTAGGGCGTGGTGGAATAATAAATACTAATATTCTGCCATCTGGATGATTAATTTCTTCTATATCAACGCGAAATCCAACCCAAGTAAATAACTTACCAGCTATATCAACAACATCATTAAAAGCCTGCGTTCCTACTACTTCTCGAGGCAATTTATCCTTGACTCCGAGAATTAGATGACCACCACCCTCATTTGCAATAGCAACGCAGTATCGAGATAATTTTTTAGTATCGTATTGTGTTTTTGCTTCTTTAAATTCCAGATTTTGTGTTTCCGAAGGCAATTGTCGCCAAAGATTTATTTGTTCAACTGTAATACTCATGCTTTAGCACCCTCACACTGCAACGCCGCCAAATTAACCTCACCCGATAATAATTTTGGTAATAAAGTATCTCTAATACTTTTTAAAGCCTGATTTTCTTTTTCTATAATATTTTGTTTTAAATAAAATTTTCTAACTTTTCTCGAATATAGTCTCCTTAAAGTTATTGATGGTATAACAACCTGAAAATTCATAATAGCTTTTTTATCACCTCTAGGCATTTTTGATCCTTTAGATGAAGCCATCATTTGATCAAAAAAACTGTCTTGGTAAATTAAATTGTATAAATATTCCTCACAACCTTCTTCTAAGACCTCAAAATTTAAGACATCATTAGAATGTCCTCCCTCAAAAGAAGAAAACCAAATTTTCTTAAAATAAGGCCGAATATTAGAAACTAAAATATTTCCTTTTTTGAAAGCAGGCACGTTATTCACTTTTGGCAATGAACTCGCTTTTTCAATTCCCTTCTTTTCAGATAACATATTTTCTGTAGAGATATAATTTTCAAGATTTAGGTCATTTAATAAAATCTTATTAGAGCTATATTTGGCAATATCTTTAAGTTGCTGTAATTCCCACCCCTTCGGCACATCCCCCAACTCACTCTCTACCAACTCATCAGGAAACAGCGCAGCACTCGCTTGTAACTCAGCAAAATCATCTTCAGACATTTGCTGAAGCTCTTCTTCGTTTTTACCACTAATGGCACACATGGCAGCAAGTTCAGGGTCTTTTCCTTCCTGCTTAGCTGCAATTTTGGCACGGACAGGATCGAAGTCGACAAACCAACTTTTAAAAATCACTTGGGCGATAGATTCTAAGGTTTGATTTATTTGCGTATTAATTAATGTATTTTTCCCAATTAAATCAATTACTTTTGTTATTGAATCACGTTCTTCTCTAGGAGGAATTGGAATGCCAATTTCCCGTACATCTTTTAAATTCAAGGTTTTTTGAACTGTGGTATTTAATCTAGCTTCTATTAAATGTTGTGCGGGCTTACTTGCCAGTACATAACGTATCCAAGACCGCAATTGAGTATCTTTCAGGCGAATCACAGCCAATGCTCTAGCCACGTTCCAGCCACACATTTCATCAGTTACGATTACACAATCACCGGGATTACCGACTAATGTCAGTAAAAGCTCCGAACCATTTAAACGAGTCCTTTTATACTCTTCATCAACTTTGTTACTGATACAAAATGAAGGGCGTGATGCAATTGCTCCATTTTTAACATCAGAAACCTTAATTAAAGGAACACCACCATCAGTATCAGATCCCGGATACATCACACCAACTGATATAGCCTTCGGATGCTCTAATAACTCATCTATTGTTTTAAATTCCCAATGCTCAGGCACATTACCGCCCGCAGCTTCCCAAAACAAACGTAGAGTAGAACTCACACCACACCCCCAAACTCTTTCTTAATCACCCAATAGCCACGAGTCCCACCCACACGCTCAAGCCAGCCTGCATCTTTTAAGTTGTTTAGATGCTTTTTCACTGCTGACTCATTAATACCGAGCTGCTCCGCCATAGTACGATAGGAAACTTTGGGATTTTGTTGAATCAAAACCAAAATCTCTTTTTGACGATCTGTCAGCATAGTTTCTTGGATTGAGCCACCTATTGAGCCACCTATTAAGCCACCTAATTGCTCAATCGAAGGACGATAAAATTCCCAATCTACAAAATCACCTTGTGCTTTCAGTTGAGGTTCTGCATTACCTGCTTGTAAACAAAGATCTTTAATACGGGCAATACCACTGCCCCACTGCTCGATATAACCCAGCTCTTTAAACACACGCGCCAGAACACGGTTACGAATCTCTGAACGACCTTGCGCTAAATCTTCTTCAGTGAGTCCATTTGGTAATCCACCTGGCGATACGATATTCAAAATGTCATCATAAATGCCAACCTTAATATCACGCCCTGCATTGCTATAGTCACGGTGCAGCACTGCATTCACCAAGGCTTCACGAATAGCAGGGATTGGAATTTCAAAACTTTCTGTACGTTGTAACCCTAAAATTTCAGCACGTAGATGCAGATGGTTTTTGATGAATTGCTCTGTTTGCTTCAACTGACTAAATAAGTCTCCACGGTATTCTTTCTTATCCAAAAACACTGTCATGGTCGTGCCTTTAAAGCGGCTACATTTGATCTCAACTTGCTCATAAAGCCCCAACAAAATGAGTAACCCATGACTTGGGTAATCCTGTCCATTCTGCTGAATGATCAATTTAAGATTACGCATTTTCTGCAAAGACAGCTCTTTACCCAGATCAGCAAAGGCTTGCTGTAAAGGCTGTAAATCAATGTCATCTAAACTGTATTGTGGATTCGGCTGTTCATCAAAAGTCTGGTTCAGACGTTGCAATTCAAGTTGCTGAATATATTCAGGCGATGCCACACGATTGCTTGCACCTAAACGGATATACGTCCCCTGTGCCTTGCCTTGCGGCTTGAGATAATAAGGCAATAATGAACCACGGCTGACTTCAATCACTAGCAACTCAATGCCCTGGATATTCTCGATATAGATATACGGCAAAATATTTGGCGCACACAGTTCATTGATCATCGAAGTGATCTGATCTTGCAGCTCAAAAATATCATCTTGAATACCTACGAGTTGGCGATCATCACTTACACCCACTACCAATTTACCACCACTGGTATTGGCAAAAGCAATCAGGGTCTTTGCGACCTGTTGCCCTTTCGGTAACTGCTCTTTAAATTCAAGGGTTTGACTTTCACCCTTCTGAATTTCCAGCAATAAAGAATGATCAGAACTCATAGCCCAAGCCCTTTAGGTTCTTTTTAATCTCACTTTCCAAGACCGCACTTTCAGCAAATTGTTCTTTGAGCTGAGCGGTCAAACGCAGCATTTTCTCAGCGAATGGCTCGCCATCATCTTCCTGCTCGACTGCACCCACATAACGCCCCGGAGTCAGTACGTAGTCGTGCTTTTGTATATCTTTTAACTCAGCAGAGAAACAGAACCCTTTCTCATCTTGATACGCTTCACCTTCAAAATTTTCGCCTTGTTGCCAAGCATGTAAAGCATTGGTGATTTTAGCAATATCTGCATCGGTAAAGTCACGCAGTACGCGATCTTTCATATAGCCCAAATTACGGGCATCGATGAACAGCGTCTTGCCTTCACGGTTGGCTTTCTTTTTATCTAACGACAAGCCATTCTTTTTGTCCTTGGTTAGAAACCAGATACAGGCTGGAATTTGCGTGTTGGTGAACAGTTGTCCTGGTAATGCAACAATGCATTCCACCAGATCGGCTTCGATCAAGTTTTTACGAATCTCACCTTCATTGTTGGTATTGGAACTCATCGAACCATTGGCAAGTAAAAGTGCCATGCTGCCTGTTGGTGACAGATGATGTAGCATGTGCTGCATCCAAGCAAAGTTGGCATTACCTTGTGGCGGTGTACCGTATTTCCAGCGTACATCACTTTCTAGCGAAGCATGCCACCAATCTTTGATATTAAAAGGCGGATTAGCCATAACAAAATCAGCACGTAAGTCTGGATGCTGATCATCTAAAAAGCTGTCTGCGTTTTTCTTACCAAAATTAAAATCAATCCCGCGAATCGCCATGTTCATAGCTGCCAGTTTCCATGTGGTCGGATTGCTTTCCTGCCCATAAATAGAAATATGCTTTTTCTGCTCTGATGCTTTGTAATGCTTTTCCTGTGCATGTTGTTCAATAAATTTTTCACTGGATACAAAGAATCCACCTGAACCCATTGCAGGGTCATACACACGACCTTTATAAGGCTGCAACATTTCAACGATTAAGGTTACGATGCTTTTAGGCGTGTAGTACTGCCCACCTTGCTTGCCTTCAGCCAAAGCAAACTGTCCTAAAAAGTATTCGTAGACATGCCCGAGAATATCTTTGCTGTGCAGACTGAGTTTTTCGCCATTATATTCAGGCTTGGTAAAACTGGTATCAGAGAAGGTGTTGATCAGATCAAGCAGTTTGTCATTGTCCAGCTGATACTGTCCAATACGATTAAGAATACCCTTAAGCTTTGGATTGGCTTTTTCAATTGCATCAAAGGCATTGTCAATCAGCCAGGATACAGAACGCAGTTTGACATCTGTACCTTGTTCATCCTGCCAAATGGTTGAGCCAATTGGTAAAGCGGCTGCATCACGGATATTTGACCAGCGGCCTGCTTTTGGCACCCAAAATACGTTTTTTTCTTGGTAGTAATCCAGTATTTCTAGTTCATCAGCAATAGACTGTTGGTATTCTTCTTCGCTGTCGTACTGATCACGCGGCATGTAATAGATGTTGTGATCGTCTTTTTGTGCAAACAATTCTTTGAGTTCAGATTGCCGTTCATCAAAAGCATCTGATACGTACTTTAAGAAAATCAGTCCTAAAACAATATGCTTGTAGTTAGCGGCATCCAGACTGCTGCGTAATTTATCGGCGGCTTTCCAAAGCTTGTCATCTAAGTCATTTAGAAACTTTTGTTCCAATGAATGCATTTTATTTCCTCAATCCAAGATCAACCGCTTTGGTTTTATACTTAATGTTAAACAATGTTGCTAAGTTAGCATATCAATGACCTATTAAAAGTCATGCACTTAACAAAAAAAATAGAGATTAATAAAGTCCTGTCATTTTAACGGGATAACTTTAGCTAAAATAGTCCTTTAACAACTGCTACGTCTTATAATGTCGTAAAAAAAAAGAGCAACCTAGAAAGTTGCTCTTTTCCAACCAATCGATTAATTGACGGGTCTGACTGATCGCTGCAACCCCTGCTGAATACCCTGCACAAACCCTTCAGGCGAAGCTTGTTGCTCCACCGTACGGTTTTGTTCTTGTTCAGGGTAGTATTCCTCCAGCACCTCTAACCCTTCCTCTATATCCGTTTCAAACCGTGCATTGGCAAAACCCTTCCTTGCGGTAAAGTCTAATGATTCTATGAATACACCTAACTTTTTCAACTAACTACAAATGTGTTGCACTTGGGATTTGAATCTGCGACTTTAAAAAATATTCATCTTAAATTTTATACTTATTTTACGCAAAATTTACGATAATTTTATTATATATCAATAAATTAAACCATAACATACATTACTTCAATGACTACTAATTTAAAGTGTTATGAAAAAATTATACCATCTACTTTTTAGCCTTATACCGCTCTATTCAAGTTATGCTTTTGCTACTGGAGATGAAAGCTCTCCCGCTTTAAGCTTTTCAGGTAATGTATCATTGGCCAGCGACTACCGCTGGCGCGGCCAAACGCAAACCCAGAATGATCCGGCCTTGCAGGGAAACTTTGTTTTAAGCCATGCTTCAGGATTTTATCTTGCTGCATTTGCATCGAATGTTGATTTTGATGACGAAGTAAATTTAGAACTGGATCCCCAGATCGGCTATACAGCGCCAATCGCGCTAGGTTCAATCCATCCTGCAGTTGATCTTGGCATGCTGCGCTACAATTACATCGGCAACAGCGATTTAAATTATAATGAATACTATTTCAAAATGATCTTTAATGCGTTGCTGCATCAGAACGATAGCTTTACACCAAGCATAAGCTATACCTATAACTATGGCGGCAAAGCTGCCAGTGACAGTATAGGTAAAGATATCTCAAATTGGTATTTTAATGTCTTATATGCTACACCGATTGCTCAAACTAATTTTGGCACAAATGTTAGCTTAGGTTATTCCAAAGCAAATCAGGACATTTATGGTTCTGAAGCAAAAGACCATTTTTTTGATTGGAAAATTGGTGCAACTTACCGCTAAGTTGACAAAAATAACTAATCATGCGAAAAAGCTTTTTTAGTTAACAGATGTTCACACATGCCTCGAATTGTTTCTGTACCACTTAGTTTAGAACAGCGAGAACGACTCATTTTTCTGGCCAAGCATGCAAAACATTGGCGTGAAAGACAACGTGCCCAAACTATTCTCTGGCTTTCTGAAGGTA
>NZ_JACASN010000044.1:0-11315 GCF_013390985.1 Acinetobacter sp. Swhac1
AAGTTGATCCGAAGTACACAAGTCAAACCTGCTGTGAATGTGGTCATGTAGCAAAAGAAAACCGACAAACTCAAGCTAAATTTGAGTGTGTCGGATGCGGTTATGTTGCGAATGCGGATTTAAACGCATCTCGTAATATATTGTCGGCAGGACATGCCGTTTTGTCTGTGGAGGGTGGATGCGGTAAAGGTCGCCCTAAGAAGCAGAAAGCAAGCGAAATCCGTGAGGAAGTCGCCTAAGAGCTTTGCTTTTAGAATCTCCCACTTGAGTGAAAACGAAAGTGGTGGGAGTATGTCAATGCAGCTTTCATTTAGTATGAATTGTTTAGTCCTCATGTTTAAACAAACATAAAAAAGCCGCTCAATTTGAGCGGCTTTCGATTTCACAAAATCATCACCAAGTGATTATTTGTTTTTGTCTTTCAATTGTGGCACTGCAGAACCTGAACCAATCGACAATAAGCCAGAATTGGTATAAAGACCCAATTTAGCGCGTGTATCGGTAATGTCTAGGTTACGCATAGTTAACTGACCAATACGATCCATTGGCGTAAACATTGAATCACCTTTCTCCATAGTTAAACGCTCAGCTTCATAAGTGAGGTTCGGAGATTCAGTGTTCATAATGGTATAGTCATTACCACGACGTAATTCTAAAGTCACTGTACCAGTAATTGCTTTAGCCACCCAACGCTGCGCAGTTTCACGTAACATTAACGCTTGAGAATCGAACCAACGACCTTGATACAATAAACGACCTAAACGTAAACCGTTAATGCGGTATTGTTCAATAGTATCTTCGTTGTGAATACCCGTAACCAAACGCTCATAAGCAATGTGCAATAACGCCATGCCTGGTGCTTCATAAATACCGCGAGATTTTGCTTCAATAATACGGTTTTCGATTTGGTCAGACATCCCCAAACCATGACGACCACCAATACGGTTCGCTTCAAGAATCAACTCAACAGGGTTTTCAAAACGCTGACCGTTTAATGCAACTGGCATACCTTCTTCAAAGGTAACCGACACTTCTTCGGCTTTAACTTCAACGTCATCTTTCCAGAACGCCACGCCCATGATTGGATCAACGATTTTGATGCCAGCATCTAGGTACTCAAGGTCTTTCGCTTCGTGTGTTGCACCTAGCATGTTTGAGTCAGTTGAATAAGCTTTTTCTTTTGACATTTTATAGTCAAAACCATTGTCGATAAGAAATTGTGACATTTCCGCACGACCACCTAACTCATCAATAAAGGTTTGGTCTAACCAAGGCTTATAAATTTTAAGCGCTGGATTGGTCAATAAACCATAACGGTAGAAACGCTCAATATCGTTACCTTTATAAGTTGAGCCGTCACCCCAAATGTTGACGTCATCTTCTTTCATTGCGGTAACCAACATGGTGCCCGTAACTGCACGACCAAGCGGTGTAGTGTTAAAGTAAGGCATACCACCTGTGCTGATATGGAATGCACCACATTGAATTGCAGCAATACCTTCTAAAGCTAACTGTAAACGACAGTCAACTAAGCGTGCTTTTACTGCACCGTATTCTTCTGCTTTCTTTGGAATGGCATCATAGTCATCTTCATCTGGCTGACCCAAGTTTGCGGTATACGCATACGGTTTAGCGCCTTTTTGCTTCATCCACAATAAAGCAGCTGAAGTATCTAGACCACCAGAAAAGGCGATACCGACTTTTTTGCCTACTGGTACATTCTGCAAGATAGTTGCATTATCAGTCATTGCTAGTCCTAACTTTTTTAAAATAGGCACCACATTTGGTGGCCAAGGAGAATTCTAAACTGCAAATTATAGCACTCTTTAAAATGCTTGTTTTCGTTTAAAAAGCGCATTTGATAAAAAAATCAGGTTCTCGCTTAAATTTTCATTTAGAAATGGCAAACTGAGGATAGAAGATGATAATCAAAACAGATATTTTTTGGGCATCATTAAAATGCTCTATTTTTAACAGTTTGAGATCAAGGAAAGCGGTAGATTGACGTTTGCGCCACACAGTCGAACTTTAGAGTCATAAACAGTTTATAAAAATCAGTTAAAGTATTCATGCAACAAGTTGCAAAGCTAATTATATAAGGATTCATCATGACAACTCGCTATGCAAATATTCTAAAACCATTACATTTAGGATTTACCACCATCAAAAACCGTGTCGTGATGGGTTCAATGCACACGGGCTTGGAAGATCGCTTTTATAATTATCCAAAGCTTGCGGCTTATTTTGGTGAGCGTGCTAAAGGTGGCGTGGGCTTGATTATCACTGGTGGTATTTCACCTAACCGTCAAGGTTGGCTATTGCCTGCAGGCGGTACCATGAATACCCTGGGTGATGTTGCTCCGCATCGACTAGTGACACACGCAGTACACAAGCACGGTGCCAAAATTTTAATGCAAATTTTGCATGCAGGGCGCTATGGCTACCAACCCTTTGTGGTTTCTGCAAGTCCAATTAAGTCACCAATTTCACCATTTAAACCCCGTAAAATGAGTGAAAGACAAATTTTAAATACCATTCAGGACTACGCCAAAACTGCCAATTTAGCCAAAATGGCGGGCTACGATGGTGTAGAAATTATGGGCTCTGAAGGCTATTTGCTGAATCAGTTTTTAAGTCGTCATGTCAATCAGCGTGAAGATCAGTGGGGCGGTTCGATTGAAAACCGTACGCGTTTTGCTTTAGAAGTGGTAAAAGCCATTCGTGCCGAAGTTGGTGAGAAGTTTATTATCTGCTTCCGTTTGTCGATGCTTGATTTAGTACATGATGGTAACACCATGCAGGAAGTGATTACAGTTGCCCAAGCGTTAGAGCAGGCAGGGGTGAACTTGCTCAATACCGGTATTGGCTGGCATGAAGCACGTATTCCAACTATTGTGACATCTGTACCGCGTGCTGCTTTTGTGGATTACACAGCCGAGGTGAAAAAGCATGTTGAAATTCCTGTGATTGCCTCTAACCGTATTAATATGCCTGATACAGCAGAAGAAATTTTGGCAGCAGGTAAGGCGGATATGATTCAAATGGCACGCCCATTATTGGCAGATGCGTTTTGGGTCAATAAAACTGCAACCAATCGTGTCAATGAAATTAATACCTGTATTGCTTGTAACCAAGCGTGTTTGGATCATACTTTTAAAAATCAACGTGCGACCTGTCTCGTCAATCCACGTGCAGCTTATGAAACTGAATTGGTCTATGAAAAAACCAAACAGCCAAAACGTATTGCAGTAGTCGGTGGTGGTGTTGCGGGAATGTCTGCAGCTACAGTTGCTGCTAGCCGTGGGCATCAAGTGACTTTGTTTGAAGCAAGCAATGAAGTGGGCGGACAATTCAACTTGGCGAAAGTTGTGCCAGGGAAAGAAGAATTTCACGAAACCATTCGCTATTTTAAAGTACAAATTGAAAAAACTGGGGTCGATTTACGTTTAAATACCAAAGTGAATCGTGAACAACTAGAACGTGAAGGTTTTGATGAAGTTGTAATTGCAACAGGTGTGGTACCACGCGCCTTAAAAATTGAAGGGAGCGATGCACCGCAAGTATTGTCTTATGCTGAAGTATTGCGTGGCGCACCGGTTGGTCAAAAAGTTGCTGTCATTGGTGCGGGCGGTATTGGTTTTGATGTATCCGAGTTTTTATTAAAACCTGAAAATCAGCCACAGCCGCAACCATTAGTAGATTGGCAGCGTGAGTGGGGAGTAGATCCAAATCCTAACTATGTGACCGAAGGCGGGATGTTGGCTGCAGAAGTACATCCACCTATTCGTGAGATTTACTTATTACAGCGTAAAACTACAGCTTTAGGCGCGGGTTTGGGTAAAACATCAGGTTGGGTGCATCGTGCACAATTGAAAAAACATGCAGTGCGTATGTTACGTGGGGTGCAGTATAAAGCCATTAGTAACGAAGGTTTGTGGATTGAAATGGCTGGGCAATCGCAACTGTTGCGTGTAGATAGTATTGTCGTCTGTGCAGGGCAAGAATCTGTAAAAGACTTAATGCCGAAGGCAGATGAAAACACCTTGGCAAACTATCACATTATTGGCGGTGCGAAACTTGCTGCAGAGTTGGATGCAAAACGTGCTATTCGTGAAGGCGCAGAGTTGGCAGCACAACTTTAAAAAGTTTAGGTGCTATGCTGTTGTTTTGATGAAACATACAGATAATTTGGTGAAACAATATTCATTTGATTGACTGGGTGCTATTTTTTACTTGTCATCAAATCAAAAGCTTCGTATGATTGCGCACATGGAAGCGTGGCAGAGCGGTTTAATGCACCGGTCTTGAAAACCGACGAGGGTGTGAGTCCTCCGTGAGTTCGAATCTCACCGCTTCCGCCAAATATCAACGACTTAGCCCTGACATCCTCAGGGCTTTGTTGTTTCTAGGGTTATGTAACGTAAGCCTGTAGTAAGCAAAAACAAAATTAAAAATAAATATCTTTCATTAAATCAGTGTATTGAAGTTCTTCTCTATGATAATTTACTTTGTATATTTCTTAGACTAAAGACAATGATATGAAAAAAATAATTGTGAGTATTTTAGCTTTTTCCATTTCTACTTTATCAATGGCTTATAAGCCACCAGTAGGCGAGAGTAAAAGTATTTCAGTAGAAGTTCAAGCAACAAAGGAAGAAATATTTAAAGCTTCTAAACGTACTTTGGCTTTAGAGGGATACCAGATAACAAGTTCAGACTTGGATGCAGGTGTGATAACCACAGCTTCTAAGGACTATAGAATAGATCCAAGTTATGCTGATTGTGGCAAGGTAATGGGTATTGATTATCTAAAAGATAAGCGAACAAAAACCACAGTAGCACAGAATATTATTATTGATGACAATTCTTTAAGTATTAAAAGTAATATTCAAGGTGAATATAAAGTTGGAAGCACAACATTTGATGTGACGCTAACTTGCTTGTCAAAAGGTTTAATTGAAGCGGATTTAGCAGACAAGATTAAAAGTAATCTAAAGTAGGGTAGAGATGAAAAGAGATTGGGAAATTATTAGACAGGTTCTTATTGCTGTTGAAGAAGATAGATTTGAAGACTATCTCCAAGAAACCGAAATGGAAAATAAAATATCAGTACTTGAAAATACTGTGCTTTTAATAGATTCAGGCTTCTTAAATGGCAAACCATTGTTAATGAGAGGTAGTGTAGCTCATGTGTCTATTAGTGGTCTTACTTGGGAAGGGCATGACCTTTTAGATACTATTAGAAGTAAGCCTGTATGGGAAAATATAAAAACTACAGCTTTAGAGAAGGGGCTTGAATTAACTTTTGACGTTGTTAAAGCACTTGGTGTTAAAGCTATTGCAATGATTGTAGGGAATTAAATAATGGAAGTTTTTACCATCGCGGAACAGCTTTATTACTTAACCTTAAAAATAAATACGTTAAGTGCTAACGGAGAACAAGGCTCTGGCACTGGATTTATTTATGGATATAAAAGTAAGCAAGATCCACAAATTGATTATTTATTTTTAGTTACCAATAAACATGTGATAGAAAATACAGTATCGGGTTCTATTGTGATGCATCTAGGAGAAAATAATCAACCCAAAATAGGTGAGACATTCAATTTGGATATTCAAAATCCTGCTTGGCAAGATATGTGGTTGGGGCATCCCGATCCTAATGTTGATATAGCTATTTGTCCTTTTGTCCCATTAATAAATTTTGTGAAGCAACAGTCGGGTAGACAGCCATTTTTTAGATGTGTATCAAATGCTAGTGTTCCCACCGAAGCTGTACTAAAAGATTTAGATGCATTAGAAAATATTACCTTTGTTGGTTATCCAAATGGAATTTGGGATAGTTATCATAATTTGCCAATTGTTCGAAAAGGCACAACTGCTACACCATTACAAATAGATTTTGAGAATCAACCTAAGTTTCTTATAGACGCTTCTGTGTTTGGGGGTTCCAGTGGTAGTCCAGTCTTTTTATGTGAAACTGGTGGGTATACTGATAAGAATAATAATACAATTATGGGAGGAAGTAGGTTCTACTTTTTAGGAGTAGTTGCTGCCGTTTATCTCAAACGTAATATAACTGATGTGATTTCCGTTCCAATTCCAACGGCAGTAAAACCAGCGGTTCAGTATCAAGAAATGATTGATTTAGGGATTGTATTTAAATCTCGGACTGTTAATGAGGTTGTTGAAGCTTTCTGCGCATTAAACAAAATAACTTTATAATAATTAACTCCTAGTATCATCTACTAATTGTTGTTGATGTGGTACAGCAATAGCTTCCCACTCATCATAAGATAAAATAGGTGGAAAAGCGGCTACTAATTTAATAGTAGTCGCTTTATTCTTTCTGTTGGTTTCGACTTTAGCTAAACGCCTTTGAAAGTCTTTTAATACCTTAGCCATTATCGGTATGACCACAATTAGGGTTAGGGTATTGTGCCCACAGTTGCCCCTGTAGCATGTTTTTAACCGTTACTGGTACTGTAGGAGGTACATAGTCGCTAAATGGGTGTAATGGGCTATTTAGCTTTTCTTCAAGCTTTGCAAATAAGGGTTTAATAAATACTTCCTCAAGTTCATCGCTAGAAGCATATAACGCCATGATGTGCATTAGATTATGCATTGCAACCAAACGTTCACTTGGTGAACCATGTGCAATATCCTGTGTAAATTTAAAACGTAAAAATTCATATTCTTCTCGTGTTGGCAGGTTCATTAGTGTTTCTCCAGTGCATTAATACGTTGTTCTAATTCATCAATCTGACGAATACCATTTAAAGCATTAATTGCTTCAATAATTTGTTTACCCACATCAGGCGCAACATTGCCGTCAGCAATAGCCTGTAAAACAGATTGTGCTTGTTCGGTTACACTTGCTGTGGCATCTAATTCAAACTGGACTGTTTCAGTCTGAGCTTTAAGCGTTGGCGCAATACGTGAAAGGACTAAGCTAGCCGCTTGCATATCGCCTGAAAGAGCAGATTGAATCACTACTTTGGCAATATCATCAGCATCAGCGAGTAGGGATTGATTTACTTTCATTCGTTTATCAATAATCCCTTTTGGGCGACCTTGTGGGTTAGGGGAGTTCATCCCCTTACGCCAATTTGGATTTCCTGCTGTTTTAGTCTTTGAATTTGTGGTCATTACAATTCCTTGATCTAAACTATTAATTATCAATTTCAAAGATCGACACGTTGGTCTTTTAAAATGAACGCTTGTTCTGCTTCATTTTTTGCTTTGCGAAGTTTTTGAATAACGTGTGATGGTTTACCTACTGCTTTTTCTACTTCTTTAAATACCAAGCCACCACGTTCACCCAGTAACGTTGCTGCATTCTTCATTACTTTTAATCGCTTAGCTAAAGCAGGATTTTGAATTTCATGGAGCTGACGTGTGTAATGTTGAACTTCAATATCTGTTAAGCCTGAAAGGTATGATGGAGCACCTAAAAGAGCTTGAAGTGTTTGCAAGTCTTTTTTCTGCTGTGCTTCTTCAATGAATTTGCGACGCTTGCTGTTATTCATATTTTTAACATGCGAGCGGATTTCATTAGCCACAGGGTCATTAGCACCTGCTTTCAAAGGTGTGGTTAGTTCCTTTTCAATATGAGCAATGCTTTTACTTAGGTTTGCATTTGCAGAATCAATAGATTTAGTAATTTTAAGAAGCTTCTTATTGGCAAAGTCATCAGTTTGGATTAATTGAGCTGCTTCATTCCAAACAGGATTTCGCTTACTTGCTTCACGTGCTTTATGAATATCATTGATACCTTCGTAGGCTTCACTCAATGCTTGTGCAGCAATGTGAACATAAGAAGCAGTTTCTTCATCATAGCCTTGAAGGTGCTTGATATTGTCGGGATGTAGTGATGGTGTAATTAGAGGATATATAGACATTTTGAACTCGCATACTGGTTGCATAATTACTTATTGCTTACAACATACGAAAAACAAATTAAAATGGCGACGAAATCAAATAGATGCAAATTATTTACAGCAAATAACAAATTATATGGGGGTATAAACAAGCGTTTTTGTAGTGCGAAAAACAGCCGTTTTAAGCGAGTTTTTAGGGTAGCCAGTACCTTTGTACCAACCGAGTGCTTAAAGAGGCTATTTACCCCTGAAAGTCGTGCTAATTTCGTTATGTTTAAACCTGTATTTCGGGGTAAAGGGTTTAGTAATTTAATTAGCAGCAAGTAATCATATTTTTAACCACAGTATTAATAAGATCGCTGGGGCATGTAATCTATTGAGCTAAGAAATAGTTATACAAATGAACGAAAATAATAAGTGAACCCCCTATATGAGAAAAAAATAATTTTGTATAGGGGGGTGGGTTCACCAGTAGGGTTCGCTACCTAAAGGTATATACCCTCTAGCGAACCCTATTCGCTAGGGTATCGGGGGTAGGTCGGGTTCACCAGTAGGGTTCGCTACCTAAAGGTATATACCCTCTAGCGAACCCTATTCGCTAGGGTATCGGGGGTAGGTCGGGTTCACCAAATTAACCTACTGGTGAACCCTTAGCGAACCCCTAGTGAACCCTAATAATTTGGTGAACCCCCTAGTGGTGCTTGGTTCGATATAACTTTTAAGTGGGGATTGCCATTGTGTTTATCGCTTTTAATTTTTTCTGTTGCTAATAAACGGTCAACAGCAGAGTAAATTCTCTTTTGGGTAATATCCCATTTCACTTTCATTTCATTTAGCTGACCTTTTAGTGAGTTTTTACTTGGGTAATTACCTTGACTACACTCACGAGAAATCCAGTTCCAAATAAAAATATCATCCGATTTATCAAGCTCAGCTAATTCTTGTTTTTCTAACTCTGATTTTTGTATTGTGGTTATATCGATTATTGGGGACACTGCTAATGAAGTAATTGCTTTACCATTATCCTCATTGCCAGTATTAATTATATTCAATGTAAAATTATAATCTAAAGAATCATCGCCATCTTTAGATTTGGCAATTTTAAAACTTGCTTTACGCTTGTTTTTATCTGCAATACATTCTAAAGCAAAGTCTAAAGAAGCATATAAACTGGAGTGTCCTCGCATACCTTTATCATTAGCTTTACCAGTGTGGTGAACAATCAATACAACGCCTCCAAGCTCTTGTTGAATATATTGGAAAGTTTTAATCATATAGCCCATATCTTTACTACTGTTTTCATCCATGTCGCCCCCTGCCTGAGCAAGTGTATCAATGCAAATAACACCTCCATCTAACCCAGCATCTTTAATTTTTTCAATTAGATAATCAATATTAGAGTTGTCTCTAAAATTAATATTAATGTCACGATTAAGATTATTGATATTTGAGTTGGTACGGTTATGAATTTTCCAAGCTTTAATCCTTTTAGGTATTCCAGCATTGCCCTCTAAAGCAATATAGATTACAGGTTTCTTCTTAGTATCTTTTCCGAACCAAGCTTTCCCATTACCTATATGGGCTAATAGGTCGATTGTTAAAAATGACTTATATGAGCCTGATTTGCCATAAATAGCGCCAATACCAGTTTCAGGGATAATGTCATCCACTAGCCAAGACGGAGGAGGTAGCTTTTCTAAATCTTCATCAGTCATGAAAAATGGTAATTTGGATTTATTAAACTTTTTTTCAGCATGATTTTTTAATAATTGCTCAGCAATTTCTTTTCCCTCCTGAATAGATTTTGCTGCCTCAATATTATCTACCATCGTATGTAAACGAGCTTTATTAATGGTGCGATTAATATAATCTTTACGCTTTGCCTTTTTTCGTTTTCCAAGGTTTGATTGATGCCATAAACGAATAAGTTGTTCGTTATTAGGTGTATAGAATGCAAGGATTTGAACTAACGATGCATCAGCTTGACTGTGGTCAAGACCAATAGTATGTAAATCTGTATCTAATTCAGCATTCCATAATGCTAGAAATTTATGCTTATTTTCTGCATTAAAAGCTTTTTCAATAATTAACTCATCAGATTCAACTTGAGGTTGGTCATCTATTGGCTCAATGTCACTTGTTAACTTTAATGGTGATAATTGCGTCACCATATTATTCAAAAATTCAGAACGTTCATTAATTGAATGATTTTTGTAGATATTACCTGTACAAACAATAAAACGTTCTTGACTATAAAGTTCAACACCTTCACGACGTCGACCCTTGCCAATATTGCCTTTGACCCATATATGGAATCCTTTTCCACTTCGAGAATATTCAGTAAAACTTGCAAAGTTTAGAATAATACGCTGATAGAGTTCATATTGGTCTGGTGTAGTCCATTGCGATGCGTCTGTGCAGTTACTAGCATCCTTAACATCAAGGTCAATACAGGTAAATGGATCGTCTGCGCTTAGCATGTATCCAATGCAGTAACCTTGCTGTTTTACTTCAATACCGTGTTTGTCTGTGTGTGACGTTACCCTGCCACGATTGTTCCATGCAAAGGTGCAAGCATCATTAAAGTTCATCCATGTTGCAGGGTCATTTGATTTAGCAGGAACGGGATAGCCATCTACAACATAAAGGGGGGCTTTACTTGCTCCACTTACAGCCCATTGAGCACGCTCTTTTAATTCCTCGGGAATATTAGCCCACAGATTTGAATCATTAATAATGACAGAGGTTTGCTGTGGGGCTTGGCTGCCTTGCGTAGTTTGCTGTGGTAAAATAGGGGTACGGTTTAAGCTATTCATGCCAGTTTATTCCTATCAAAAAGACTGCTTCGGCAGTCTTTTTTTTGATTGTATGTTTACGATAGGCTTAGGTCGGGAGAGGTGTTGGACACAGGTTTCAATAAGCGCAATACGTTTAAGGTTTAGAACAGAAAATTAATTATTTGTCGGAGGTTTGAATTGAATACGAAGACGTACTTGAATGCGCTTGTGCTTCAAGCCATGCCATTAAGGTTGAACGTAAATAACGGACACGTGACTGGGTATCTGATCCCACTTTAATAAATTGTGGTCCTTTACCTTTAGTACGCCATATTTCAAGGGTGTTCTTTTTAAAGCCAAGTAATGAAGCGGCTTCTTTAGTCGTCAGTAAATCTTTATGATTGTTTGCTGAAATAGTCATGTCAAAAGTTCCTTTAGTAATGAGCTATCTGACATGCAATAAAAAAGTAAGCGTCCGCTGAACACACCTTCTGAATTCATCCTATAAGCCTTAATTTAGTCCCCACTTAGAAACAAGTGGGGACTTAAATTTATGACTACAAATAATCAGACATCCATCGCATCTCTTGCGAAAAAACGAAGAACATACAGTGCTGAATTTAAACAGCAGATCGTTCAGGCTTGTAAAGCACCGGAC